>JBKJNP010000074.1:0-8593 GCA_046593565.1 Sphingomicrobium sp.
CACGCTTTCGAGCAAGCGTGCGTTGCGCTCCAGACCGGCGCGATCAATGACATTCTTGCCCGAGGCCGGCGGCGGGGTCAGCAGGTCGACCGACGGCAAAGCGTAATTGTCGCCCAGCGCCAGGCTCGCCTGTCCCGCAGCCTTGCCCTTGCGTGGAGGCTGCTTGGCGGCGGCGGCGATGGCCCGGGTCGGTTCGGTCACCGCCACGCTCGGCCGCGATCGCGGCGGAAGCGCGGCGCTATCGCGTGCCTCGCGTTCCTCGACCGTCCGCCGTGGCGGCTTGACCGGACGCTCGGCGCCGCGCCGGAACAACCCGTTGATCCAGTCGCGCTCAATCTCGTTCAGCCCCAACCCGATCCAGCCCAGCGCCAGTCCGCCCATCGCCAGCAAGGCAAGCAGGGTCAGGTGCAGCGGGCCCTCGATCGCCGGATTGCCGATCAGCGCGATGCCATTGTCGACCCCGCGTGCCCCGGCCAGGCCGAGCGCGCCGCCCCAACCGGCCGGCAGCCCCGACACTGCGGAGCCGCGCAGCATCCCCAGCGCAACCCCGACCAGCAGCACGCCGAGGATTCCGATCAGCAGCGACCGGCCCAGCCGACCGGCCGGTTCGGCCCGCATCAGGCGAAGCCCCGCGATTGCGATGACCGGCAACAGCAATGCTGCCGCTGGCCCGAACAGCATCAGCAGCAGGTCGCTCGAATAGGCTCCGACGCTGCCCAGCCAATTGGCCGGCGGCCCCCCCGCAGCGGTCGAGAAACTCGGGTCGACGCTATTGTGGGTGAACAGCGCAATGGCTTCGGCAATGCTCGCGCCAAGCAGCACCGCGCCGACCGTGCGCATGACCAGCACGCGCACGGATTCGCGAAGCTTCTCTCTCCAGTCGGGGCCCAGGTCGCGCTTGCGGGCCCGTTCGGCGGCGGTCGCCATGCAAAAATCCCCCGGGCCAAAATCGTTGCGCTACAATGCGCTTCGGGCGAGTCCGCGGTCAAGTTGGCTTGGCGTCATTGCGCGCCGGGCGAAGCAATCCGGCAACACGCCCAAGTCTGCGGGCGCCGCTCGCCATACCAGAGGCTTGGCGCTAAAGCCGACCTATGAGCCGCACCGACGTCATCATCCTCGGCGGGGGCCTGGTCGGCCTGACCCTTGCCGCTGCGCTCGATTCCAGCGGACTGACCGCTGCCGTGATTGACCCGGTTGATCCCGACAGCTGGACAGACGCCAGCTTCGACGGCCGCACCAGCGCGGTCTCCTCCTCGTCACGCCGAATGTTCGACGCGATCGGCCTGACCCCGCACCTCGCCGCGCCGGGCTGCCCGATCCGCACCATCCGCGTCGCCGATGGCCTCGCGCCGGGCGCTCTGTCGTTCGAGCCGCCCGAGGGTGATGACGAGCCGCTCGGCTGGATGCACGAAAATCGCCACCTTCGTCAGGCGCTTCGCGCACGGGCCGAAGCCGCGACCCACGCCACGCTTCACTGGAAGTCGAAAGCGGTGAACATCGACCGCGCTGATCACGGAGTCACCGTCATCCTCGACAATGGCGAAACCCTCACCGCCGCGCTGCTCGTCTCGGCCGAGGGCCGCAATTCAGCCACCCGTGAGGCCGCGGGCATCCGCGTTGCACGCTGGCAATATGACCATGCTGCGATCGTCTCGACCCTGTCGCACGAGCATCCGCACGACGGGGTGGCGTGGGAAATCTTTTATCCCGGCGGCCCGTTCGCGCTACTGCCGATGACTGACCTCGACGGAAAGCCTCGCTCGGCGATCGTGTGGTCGGTGGCAAAGCAGGATGCCACCGGTTTCCTGTCGTTGAGCGACGCCGACTTCGCCGCCGAAGCCCAGGCCGCGATGGGCGACTTCCTTGGGACCGTGAAACTGCTCACCCCGCGCGCAAGCTACCCGCTCGGCTTCCACCATGCCGCGCGCATCACCGACCGGCGCCTCGCTTTGGTTGGCGACAGCGCCCACGCCATCCACCCGATCGCCGGACAGGGCCTCAACCTCGGTTTCCGCGACGCCGCCGCCTTGGCGCAGGTGCTGGTCGAAGGAGCGCGGCTCGGCCTCGATCTTGGCGACCGCCAACTGCTCGACCGCTACGAACGCTGGCGTGGGCTCGATACATTGATGGTGGCGATGGCCACCGACGGCCTGACCCGCTTGTTCGGCATTCCCGGCAAACTTCCCTCCGCCGTACGCCGCTTCGGCATGGCGGTCACCGGCCGCATCGCCCCGTTGCGCGATCGGCTTGCGGCGGAGGCCAGAGGCACCACCGGCGATTTGCCGTTATTGCTACGCGGTCTGCCGATTTAGTTACTGCACTGTCTGCGTCATGTCCGCCCCGCCCGGCGCCAGCCGCTGGAACTGCATCAGCTGCACCACCAGATCGGCGCGCCCGGCCAGCGTCACTTCCTCGAGCAAGGCCTGCTTCGCTCCCGCATCGAACGGCGCGACCTGGGCGATGGCGTTGACCAGCATTTCGTCGTCCAGCCGCCCGACCGCATCCCAGTCGACCGCCAGGCTCAGCGCATCGCCGAACCGCCGCGCCCCGCGCTCGACGTCGGCGCGCTGGATGCTGCTGAGCGGCTCGGGATCGCCGTCGTCGAAGGCTTCGGTGTCGATATCGGCCTGGCGATAGGGGGTGCCGCCGTCGGCCTCGCCGATCAGGCGGAAGCGCTGCGAACCGAGCAGCATGATGTTGAACCGCCCGTCATCCAGCTCCTCGACCCCGACCAGTTCGCCAACGCAGCCGACCTGGTACAGCGTGGGCGTCTCGGCCTCGTCGGTCGGCTGGATCATCGCGATCCGCCCCGGCCCGGCCATCGCATCCTGTACCATGGCTCGATAGCGTTCCTCGAAAATGTGCAGCGGCAGATGTGAGCGCGGAAACAATATCGCCCCGCTCAGCGGGAATAGCGGAACGCGGGTAGGCTTCGCCATCACGTAAACAACAACGCCGACAGCCGCCGCCGGATACCGCGTCCCCATTGATCCTCGAAACCCGCCGCTTCGAGCATCTGCAGCAGGCGAGCCTTGGCCGCGCCCTCGCTCCACGCCGCGTCGCGCCCGATAATCTCCAGCAATTGCTCCGCCGCCGAGTCGCGATCCCCGGCACCGAGCCGCGCATTGGCAATTGCAAACCGCGCCTCATGGTCGTCGGGATTGGCCGCCAGCCGTGCTTCTTCGGCACTCACATCGACCGCCGGCGCGCTGGCCAGGTCGAGCGCTGCGCGGGCCCGGGCGATCGCCGGATGCTCGGTCGCGGCGGGTTCGAGCGCGTCGATCAGGATCCGCGCCTCGTCGGCCTGGCCATCGGCGACCAACGCGCGCACCAGTCCGCCGATGACCTCGGGATTGCCCGGGTCCATTGCCTGCACCTGGACAAAGATATTGACCGAGCGCGCCGCATCGCCTTCCGCCAGCACCTGCTCGGCCATCGCGATCAGCGGCGCGACCTCGGCCTGCAGGTCCTGCGCCTCGCCCTTGACCGGCAATTGCCCAAGCAGTTGATCGATCGCTTTGCCCAGCGCCGCCTCGGTGCGGAACTGGGTCAGGTCAGCCACCGGCTGGCCCTGGAACATGGCATAGACCGTCGGCACCGACTGGATCCTGAATTGGGCGGCGATCACCTTGTCGGCGTCGACGTCGATCCGCTTCAGAATCACGCCCTGGGCGGCATAATCGGCTGCGACCTTGTCGAGGATCGGGTTCAATTGCTTGCATGGGCCGCACCACGTGGCGGTGAATTGCAGGATCACCAGCCCGGTCATCGACGGGGTGATGATGTCGCGTTCGAAGGCCGCGATCGCCTCGCGTTCGGCCTCGCTCATGCCAAGTGTGGCCACGGTCGTTCGTCTCCTTCGCGCGTTGGTGGCCGATATGGGGGCTCGCCCACCGCCTGTCGAGGCTGGTGTCGACGGCGCGAAAGCGGGTTGCCGACCCTCAAGGGCGATGCTAAGCGCCCGCTCCACCCGACCGGCTCCGTGCCGGTCCAGCGTCAGAGCGGGCGTAGCTCAGGGGTAGAGCACAACCTTGCCAAGGTTGGGGTCGAGGGTTCGAATCCCTTCGCCCGCTCCAGACTTTCTGCCTTCGGCAGCAAGTCTTCCGCGATTTCCTTTACCGCTTCTGCGCGCGCAGCACTGCAACCTCTTGCGGGCTCAGCTTGCGGTTCGACCGCACCGGGCAATAGGTCGATCCAAGCGCATCGGGGATATAGATTTCCGCATCATATCCCGAGCAGATGAACCCTCCGCCGCGCGACCTCAATGCGATCCGGTTCTCGAAATCGAGCCGCGCGGCGCAATAGCCGAGCGTGCGCAGTTCATAATAATCGCGGGCGTTGGTGTTGACGTAGATGATGTCGCCCGGCCCCTGGCGAAATCCGGTGACGTTAGCGGCGTAAAAGCATTGCCTGCCGCCACCGGCATTGGCCTGGGCGGGATACGGTCCGGTCGGCTGGGCATAGGCGCTGCAACCCGCGAGCGCGGCTGTGGCGGCGATTGTCAGAAGGGCGCGCATCCTCGAATCCTCATCCTGTTAATCTAAGCAACGCGCGACTTGCCGCGCAAGTTGCCTCAATAGCCCGCGCGCCGCGCCCCATGAGCGGCGATTACCGCCTTGGTCGCCGCCTGCATCAGCCCTTGCGCCTGGCCGTTCGACCTGTTGGGGACGGTGAAGATCGCCATCGCATAAACCGTCCCGTCGGGCGCGGTCAGCAGGCCGATATCGTTGATCCCGCCGATCCGCCCATTGAGCACTTGGCCCGTCCCGGTCTTGTGGCTCCACCGCCAGCCGCTTGCCAGCGCCGCGCGCACCCGCGCCTTGCCGGTCTTGGTCTGGCCCATCGTGCTCAGCAGTCGCTGGGTCGAGGCGGGCGACAGCAATTCGCCGCGCTTCAGCCGGGCCAGCGCCATCGCCACCGCGCGCGGGGATGCGCCGTCATAGGGATCATTGAGATAGCGCTCGAACGACAGCCGCCGAACCGCCATCGGCAACGATGATCGCGCCTTGTAGAAGGCGTCGCCGATCGAATAGCTCTGGCTCCACGTCAGCCCGGCGATCTTCGACTGGAGCGAGCGCTCGCCATCGAAGAAGCGCACCGCGCCGATCCCCTTGCGCCGGATCATGTCGCGCACCGCGTCGGGCCCGCCGATCGATCGCATCAGGCTGTCGTTGGCGGTATTGTCGCTCGCGGTGATGGCGGTGAACAGCAACGCGCCGACGGTGGTGGTGTGACCGCCGCCGCGGATCTTGGCGGCGATCGGCTGGTGGAACAGGGTCAGGTCGCTCTTCCCCATCGTCACCCGGTCGGTCAGGCTGACCGCGCCACGGTCGACCGCGTCCAGCGCGGTGATCGCGACCCACAATTTGGAACAGCTTTGCTGCGGGAACAGGCTGTTGCTGTTGTAGTCGACCGCCCATCCATCGCGCAGGCTGACGACCGAAATCCCCGCCTTGCCGTCGAACCCGCGGCCCAGCCGGCTGATCTCGTCGCGCAGGGCGGCGGGCGCGACCCCCGTGGCAAACGTTCGCGGCGGCAGCATCTGCGGGGCCGGCTGCTGCTGCTGTGGCGGACTGCTCGGCAAGGGCGCCAGTGGATCGCGCTGCGCCGTCCCCGCACCGGCCATTCCGACCAGTCCCAAAGCCACCGCAACCCGACGAACCAATGACGTCATGATCCCAACCCCAAATCACTCCAGCCGCACGATGATGCGCTTGCCCGCCTGAACGAAAGCTTCACGCGACGAGCCGAGTCGCAAAAGCGACGAATGGATTCAAGCGTTTGCTGCCTCGGGTCTAGCGGCGGTTGGCGAGCAAGGCCGAGCTTTCGACCTCGTCGAGCGCACGGTGGGCCGCGACGTACCGCCGCGCCTTGCCGATCCAGGGTCCCGCCCGCGCCGCGCCTGGCAGCCGCATCGTCTCGGCCAGTGCGACATCGACCTGGCCCTGCTCGAGCCGTGCCATCGCTCGGTCGTACCGTGCCTCGGGCTTGGGCGAGGGCGCCGTCGCCCGCCGCACCGCGACGATCGACCCAAGCTCACGCTTCATCCCCTGCCACAGTCCCTCGTCGGGCGCGCCGCGCCGCAATTCGCCCTGCAGCCGGCCATAATCATTGGTCAGCTGGTCAAGCGTTACCGGCGTGCGCGAGGCGGTGATAATGGTTGCCACCGCGACCGGATTCTGCCCGCCGAACCGCTCCGCCAGCAAGGTCTCGAGATAGCCCAGCTGGACCCCGCGATCGATCGCCCGCCTGCTTGCGAAGGCGACTAAAAGCGCATCGGCCCGACCGACCGACCCGGCATTGCGTTGGGTGGCATTCTCGACATTGCGCAGCCGCGCCTCGATCATCGCCACCCGGTCGATTGCCGCCTGGTCGGTGGCATTGGCCGGGGCCAGCACCGCCTGCGCCACGGGCCGGGCCGGCTGCAGCGCCAGCGCGGCCGGCAGTTCGGGCGCGACCCCCAGGAAGCGCGCCCCCGCGTCCCACCGCGACAGACCCCACACCGCGAGGCCAGCACCGACCAGGATCAACAGGATGATCCACGCCAGCATCGCCGCCCAATTGTTCGACCGTCGTGGCGCCGTGTTCATGTCAGCGTTTCTGCCACAGCGCGGCGGCAAGGGCCAGCAGCGCGCCGTCGGCCGGCGCCGCGATCGTCTCGACCACGCGCCAGCCGGTGCCGCACGCCGCCGCCGCCGCCGGGCTGATCGCAGCGATGGCGATGGTGTCACGCTGTCCGACCAGCTCGGCCAGCCGGGCACCCGCCCGCGGGCTATGGACCAGCGCCACACCGCCTTCGAGCGCGTCGAGCGACGGCGGCGGGTCGATCGCCGCGCTGTCATAAACCGCGATCTCGGTCACGCCGGGGATGGGACGGTGATTGCGCCCGGTCAGGTGGAGCAGCCGCATTTCTTCCGGAATTTGCGCCGCCAGGTTTATCGAATTGCCCGCGCCGGTCGCGGCCACCGCCAGCCCGGCCTCTTCGGCCGCTGCCGCGGTCGCCGCACCGACGCAATAGGCCGGAAGCGCGTTCAATTTGCCCAGCCCGCTCCCGCTATGCCGCACCGCATTGGCGCTGGTCAGCAGCAAGGCGTCAAATTCGGCCGCATCGGGCGCGACCCACTCGACCGGCGCCACCTCGAACAGCGGAATCGCCACCGCCTCGATCCCCGCCGCCTCGGCCCGCGCCAGCGTTGCGCTCGCGCCCGGCTCGGGGCGCAGGATCACGACCTTGCTCATCCCTCGAACAAGGTTCGAATCGCGGGGCCGGCGCGCTCGAGCATCGCGCGGGCCAATGCTTCGGCTCCGGCCTCGTCCCCGACCATGCGATCCTCGGCAATCCGCTCGCTCCCGTCGCCGCTCAATATTTCGGCTCGCAGACGAAGGCCGCCCGGCGAAATTTCCGCCAGCGCCGCCATCGGCGAATGGCAAGATCCGCCCAGCGCTCGGGTGAAGGCCCGCTCGATCCGTACCGCGCGGCAGGTCTCCTCATGATTGATCGCCGCCAGCAGCGCGTGCATCTCCTCATCGTCGGCGCGGCATTCGATCCCGATCGCCGCCTGGCCCGGCGCGGGCAGCATTGTCTCGACCGGGACCGGCGATCCAGCCTCGATCCCCAGCCGGTCGAGCCCGGCCGCGGCAAGCATCGTCGCATCGGCCTCGCCCCGCGAAATCTTGTCGAGCCGGGTTTGCACATTGCCGCGGATCGGCTCGATCTTCAGGTCGGGGCGAAGGCACAGCAGTTGCGCGGCCCGGCGCGGCGATGACGTCGCTACCAGCGCGCCTTGCTTCAGCCCTTCGATCGACCCTGCCCCGATCAGCCGGTCGCGTACATCTGCCCGTTCCAGCATCGCCGCGATCAACAGGGTGGCGGGGCGCTCGCTCTCGACATCTTTCATCGAATGGACCGACAGATCGGTTTCCCGGTCGATCAAGGCGCGGTCGAGCTCCTTGGTCCATAATGCCTTGCCGCCGACCTCGGCCAGCGGCCGGTCCTGGATTCGGTCGCCGCTGGTGCGGATGGTGCGAATGACCATTGTCCCGCTCGCCCAGCCATGCGCCGCCTCCAGCGCGCCCGCCACGCTGCGCGCCTGCGCCACCGCCAGCGGCGACCCGCGTGTTCCAAGGGTAAAGGTTCGTGTCATGGGCCTCGCACTAGCCGACCGCAGCGCCATCAGGCAAAGGGATCGCGACATGCCGCTCATTCTCGGTCTCGAATCGTCGTGCGACGATAGCGCGGTGGCGCTGGTCAGCGGCGACCGGCAGATCCTCGCCCAGGCGGTGGTCGGCCAGAATGAGGCGCATCGCCCGTTCGGCGGGGTGGTCCCTGAAATTGCGGCCCGCGCCCATGTCGACATCCTGCCCGGCTTAATCCGTGCAGTGCTGGCCGAAGCTGACGTCAGGGTCGGCGAGGTTGACGCCATCGCCGCCACCGCCGGCCCTGGGTTGATCGGCGGGGTGATGGTCGCGTTGCTCGCGGGCAAGGGGCTGGCCATTGCCACCGGCAAGCCGCTCATCGCGGTCAATCATCTCGAGGGGCATGCGCTGTCGCCACGCCTGGTCGATCGCGACCTGAAGTTTCCTTATCTCCTGC
>JBKJNP010000050.1:0-5540 GCA_046593565.1 Sphingomicrobium sp.
GGGGGCGGCGTCATCCTCGAGGTAGCGCCACCCCTGGTGGGCACGCTTGGGGCTGGGCGCGACCAGCACCAATTGGTCGGACAGGACGATGTCGTTCCGGCCGTCCTTGCGATCCTCCAGCCGGAGGATTTCCTGCCGCGCGACGATGCGATGCTTGACGATCCAGTGGAGCGATCCGCCGATCAATTCCTCGGCCCGCTTGGGTCGCATCCGGGTGGCCACCCGCATCTCGCCACCGGCCGAGCGCGCGATCACCCGGCGTTCGAGCGTTTCGACGCTGGCGCAGGAGAATGCGACCTTGGAGAGATGCAGCGGCACGGGGGCTGACATACGCTTCCTCCCCTCCCTTTCAAGGGAGGGGATCGAGGGGTGGGTGCGCGCGTCTGCGCGCCCAAAAGAATTCAGGGAAGAAGAAACCCACCCCCGGCCCCTCCCTGAAGGAGGGAGGGGAGTTACGGCACCAACCCCACCCACGTGGCCAACCCGAGAAACGCGAGGAAGCCCATTGAATCGGTGACCATGGTGACGAAGATCGACGAGGCGACCGCGGGGTCGGCGCCGTAGCGTTCCATGGTCAACGGCACGAGCACCCCGGCGAGGCCGGCGACGAGGATGTTGGCCATCATCGCCGCGGCGATCACCAGCCCGAGCTGGGCTGAGCCGAGCAAGACGGTCACGGCGGTGCCCACAAGAAGCGCGATGGTCAGCCCGTTCATCGAGGCGACCTTCATCTCGCGCCCGACCGCGCGCCAGCGGTTGGAACCGGTCAGTTGGTTGGTGGCGATGGCGCGGACGGTGACGGCGAGCGTCTGGGTGCCGGCATTGCCGCCGACCCCGGCGACGATCGGCATCAGCACCGCCAGCACCGCCAGCCGTTCGATCGAATGTTCGAACAGGCGAATGATCGACGAGGCGACCAGCGCGGTCATCAAATTGGCGGCCAGCCAACGGACGCGCGAAGTATAGGTCTCGAACACCGGCTCGTTGATGTCGCCGTCGCCCGCACCCGACAGCAGCAGGGCATCCTCGCCGGCTTCTTCCTGTATGATGTGGACGATGTCGTCGACCGTGATCATGCCCACCAGCCGCCCCGACGGATCGACCACCGCGGCCGAGATGAGGGCGTATTTCTGGAACCGCAGCGAGACTTCTTCCTGATCCATGTCGACCGGGATCAGGCTCTGCTCCTCCTGCATGATGTCGCTGACGCGGATCGTGCGGGGACTGCGCAGGATGGTCGACAGCTTGCACGTTCCGACCGGGTGGTGAACCGGCGAGACGACGAACACTTCCCAGAAATCGTCGGCCAGATCGTCGCCCGAACGCAAATAGTCGATCACCTGGCCGACGGTCCAATGTTCGGGCACCGCGATCAGGTCGCGCTGCATCAGGCGGCCGGCGGTCTCCTCCGGATAGGTCAGCGCTTCCTCGACCGCGGCGCGATCGTCGGGATCCACCGCCGATAGCACCGCCTGCTGCTCGTCGCGATCGAGATCCTCGATGATCGCCACCGCATCGTCGGTGTCGAGCTGTCCGGCGAGGTCGGCCACCTGGGCCGCGTCCATCTCGTCGATCAATGTCTCGCGGACGTGCTCGTTGAGCTCCGCATAGACATCGGCGTCGACGATTCCGGCCAGCGCCGCGACCAGGCCTTCGCGCTCGTCGGCGGCGGCGAGCTCGATCAGATCGGCGACGTCGGCCGGGTGGAGCGGCTCGACCAGGCGGCGGGCGGTGTCATTGTCGCCGGCCTCGACCGCGTCGAGCACCTTGGCGACGAAGTTGGGGCGCAGCCGGTCATCCTCGTCCATCACCGCGCGGCGTTGCTGATCGGTGGTGGCGGGCTCGGGCACGGCCGATTCGGCTAGCGAAAGGGCGGCGAGGTCGTCGCTGTCGCTCATCTCACGTCCCCTGTCGATGCTTTGGCCTACCGGCCGTTAGCCCTGCCGATGCCCCAAGCGCTTGGGCCCGCCCTCCTATGGCCGCGCCGCCTCTGGCGCAACCCAAGCGACTTGCTTAAAGGCCGCCGCGAACCCCTTTTTGCGGAGATTTTGCAATGGCCGATGCCAACACCTTGACCCTGACCCTTTCGACCGGCGGCGATGTCGTCATCAAGCTTCGTCCCGACCTGGCGCCGGGCCATGTCGAGCGGATCGCGGGCCTCGCCAAGGACGGCTTTTACGACGGCGTGGTGTTTCACCGCGTCATCCCCGGCTTCATGGGCCAGGGCGGCGATCCGACCGGGACCGGCATGGGCGGAAGCCAGCAGCCCGACCTGAAGGCCGAATTTTCGAGCCAGCCGCACGTTCGCGGAACCTGCTCGATGGCGCGTTCGTCGAGCCCGAACAGCGCCAACAGCCAATTCTTCATCTGCTTCACCGACGCCGGCTTCCTCGACAATCAATATACCGTGTGGGGCGAGGTCGAGAGCGGCATGGAGCATGTCGACGCGCTGCCGACCGGCGAGCCGGTCCGCAATCCGGGCAGCATCATCAAGGCGACGGTGGCCTGAGCCACGCGGTAACCCTGATCACCGGCGCGTCGGCCGGACTGGGCGCCGATTTCGCGCGGCAATGTTCGGCGCGGGGCGAGCGGCTGGTGCTGGTGGCGCGCCGTCGAGAGCAGTTGGAGACGCTTGCGAACGCGTTGGGCAATGCCCGCGCGGTGGTGATGGATCTCGGCCAGCCGGGCGCGGCGGCGGCGCTGTCAGCGGACCTGGCGGCGCATGACGAGCATTGCCAAGTGCTTATAAACAATGCCGGATTTGGCCTGTGGGGCAAGTTCTCCGCGCTCGACGGGCCACGCCAGCGGGCGATGATCGACCTCAATTGCTCCGCCCTGGTAGAGCTTACCCATATGATGCTCGCACCGATGCTCGAACGAAAATCAGGCGCGATTCTCAACGTCGCCTCGACCGCCGCCTTCCAGCCGGGGCCCGGAATGGCGACCTATTTCGCGACCAAGGCGTTCGTACTGTCGTTCAGCGAAGCGCTGCACGAGGAGGTGGCGAGCCGCGGCATCCGCGTCACCGCGCTGTGCCCCGGCCCGACCAAAACCGAGTTTGGCGAGGTCGCTGGGTTCAAGGGCAATGGCGCGTTCGACAAGATGAGCGCGCGGTCCGAGGATGTCGTGGCGATGGGGATGAAAGCGCTCGATAAAGGTCGGGCGGTCGCGATCCCCGGACTGGCCAACAAGGCCGGCGCGCAAGCCCATCGCTTCATGCCGCGCTGGCTGCTGCGCAAGGTGGCTGCGGCGATCAAATATTAAGCGCGTACTACGCGGCGCTGTTTGACCCTTTCGCAAAGCGAGACGAAATCAGGATTTTGGCGCACCGAATCGAAATCATTGTCGGTTTCGAGCCATAGCTCCAGCTCGATCCCGCTTTCCGCGCTCCACCGTTCGAGCGCCGCGAACATGCGATCGAGATCGCCGAGCTGGGCATAAGTGCAGGCTGCGTTGTAGGCGACGATCGGATCGTCGGGATCGAGCATCATGGAGCGCTCGAGCCATTCGACGGCCCGCTCGGTCTCGCCCAGCCGCGCCAGCGTGGGCGCGCCGAGCTGGGCCGGGCGGCCGTTTTCCGGATGCAGCCGCATGGCCTCCTCGGCGCGCTTGATTCCCATCCAGCCACAGCGATCGCCCTCGGCGATGCGTCCCAGCGTGATAAGCAGTGGCTCGGCGAGCAGCGGGCTGAGCCAGTCGTCCGGATCGAGCGCAGTGGCGCGCTCGAAATGCTCCAGGGCTTTGGGGAGGTTGCCGGTCGGGACGAGATAGCGCGCATAAGCAAAATGCGCGTCAGCACTGTTGGGATCGAGCACGAGGGCCTGCTCGAACGAGGCAATGGCGTCGGCGTGACGGCCCATCACCCCCAAGGCGACCCCGCGCGAGGAATATGCTTCGGGCAATTTCGGATCGAGCGCGATGGCCTTGTCCGCCATCGCCAAAATTCCCTCGGTCGGGATCGCGACCCGATAGGAATTGCTGAGGCGCGCATCGCTGAGCGCGACGCCAGCATAGGCGCGGGCATAATTCGGGTCGAGGTCGATCGCCTTCATGAACATCTGACGCGCCAGCCGAAGCAGGACCTTGGTCGAATTGTTGAGGAACTGCCGACCCTTCAAATAATAAGTGTAGGCTTCGACATTAGCGGTCGGGGCCTGGGCAATCGCCTTTTTCTCCTTGGGCAGCAGCTTGATCTTCAATTGCTCGACGATCGCCTGGGTGATCTCGTCCTGGATCGCGAAAATGTCGGTCAGGTCGCGGTCGTAGCGATCGGCCCAGACGTGACCGCCATGGTCGCCGTCGATCAGCTGGGCGTTGACGCGCACCCGCTGGCCCGCCTTGCGAACGCTTCCTTCGAGGATGAATTTGACCCCGAGGGACGCCGCCACCTCCTGCAACTGAACAGCCTTTCCCTTGTAGGTGAAGCTGGTGTTACGGCCGACGACGAACAGCCCGCTGACCTTGCTCAAGTCGGTGATGATGTCCTCGGTAATCCCGTCGGAAAAGAATTCCTGCCCGGGATCGTCGCTCATATTGTTGAACGGCAAGACTGCGATCGAAGGCTTGTCGGCTTCGACCGGTACCGAAGCGGCCCTGGCCGGGCCATCCACGATCACGACGTTGTAGGCGCGGACCGGGAATTCGATGTTCTTGAGGTCCTGGTCGCCCATATCCTCGAACACTAGGTCGAGCTTGTTGCCGATATTATCGCGCACCGCGCCCGACACGGTGAGCCCGCCGGGCTTGGCAACGCCCTCGAGCCGAGAGGCAACGTTGACCCCGTCGCCGAAAATATCGTCATCATCGACGATCACGTCGCCAAGATTGACCCCGATGCGGAATTCGATCCGCCGGTCCGTCGGGATGGCGACGTTTCGTTCGCGCATTTCGCGCTGGACGTGGCAGGCGCATTCGACCGCGCTGACCACGCTTGGGAATTCGACCAGCATCCCGTCCCCGGTCAGCTTGACGATTCGGCCTTGGTGGCTGGCAATGGCGGGATCGATCATTTCGGCGCGGTGGGTCTTGAGCGCGGTCAGCGTGCCGACCTCGTCAACGCCCATCAGCCGGCTGTAACCGACGACGTCGGTGGCCATGATCGCTGAAAGCCGACGCTCCACCTGACGCAATTCCCCTCCAAGACAGGCCGTCACCTAGCATATTGATCGAGGTTTCGATGCGAAAAGCACGCTGCAGTGCGATTTTGCACTTGCGAAGGCGATGGTGCAGTGCAATATTGATCTTGCCTTTCGAGGCATCCTCTCCAAAACTCAAGGCCGGGCGGCAACGCCCGGCCCTTTTTTTGGTCGCCGCCGGGTCCATATTGAACCTCGCGCAGGCGCCCCCGTTCGTGCCATGCACGTTGCAAGGACGTGCGCGTGACCAATTTCCAAGCGACGAGGAACATCGATGGCGGACGCCGAAACCCCTAGCCAACGCCTGCAAGTGGCGATCCTGACCCCGGCCGAGGGTGGCCGCGGGATCGCCCGCGTGCCGACGGCCGTGATGCAGGCGCTGGCCTTGAGCGAAGGCGACGTGAT
>JBKJNP010000160.1:0-3288 GCA_046593565.1 Sphingomicrobium sp.
GGTTGTCGGTTGCGGCGCGGGCTCAGCTGCGGGTCGAGCATGGCGACCTCGTCCGGTTGGCGGCGGCGTATGACCGCCTGACACCAGCCCCCGACGAACGCGCTTATCTGGAACGTCGACTGGTCAATTTGGAAACACGGGTAAGGGCCGCCCGCTAAAGCAGCCTCAACGAGGGCCGTCCCGCAAGGGGCGGCCCTTTCCATTTATGCAATCTCTTTGATATTCGGAGGCGCCCCGGCCGTCGGAGAGCGAACGCAGCGCGGCCATCCCGGGGGACGGACGTGACCGTGAGCGAAGAAATGGCGAAGAAGCTAAACCAGATCCTTCACGCTCTTCGCGTTCATCAACAACTCGTGCGTCGTGTATCGAACCCCCTGCATTGCCCCTGATGGCGCATTCCCGAACGGGATGGAGTGCGCCAATTCAAGAGGAGGTCCTGCAAAGACTACCTTGAACTTTCCCTCGTCACCGAACGGTTCAAAGCGCTCAATTGGCGCAATGTGAGTCACGGCCTTGATCGGCGTTACCTGACCGTGCTCGCGCGTGCTGCGCAAACGCGCCCTTGCGCTCGGGGGTTCGAAATGCTTGACATCACGAACCAAATAGGCTAGCAGACTTCCTCGAATCGAACGAGGAGGGTTTGGTGATGTCGTCCTTCGACAGGGCTCAGAATGAGCGGAAGAACAAGAAGCCGAAGTATGAGTCGCCCAAGGCCCGGTTGGTCCGGTTGAAGGCGGAGGCGGTTGTTCGGGGGCGGATGGTGCCGCTGGCCCGGGAAACGTTCGCGGACTTCCTTCGCACCGGCCGCGCGGGATGACGGCGGGGACGGCCGAGGCGGAGGCCCGGGCGCTGGTGGCGATCGACAAATATCTGAACCCGATCGCGGACCCGTCGCGCTTGCCGGCTTGCCCGGCGCCGATCCGGGCCATGGCACAAGAGACGCACGCCAAGCGCCATGTGTTTGTCGGGGCGGCGGGCGAACAGCGGGAGCGGTTGCCGATGGCGGTGATCACCGCTTCCTATTTCGTGCGGACGGGGAATGTGATCCCGACGACGATATTGGACATCGTGTATCGCGATGATGCCTCCACCGCCTCCTCGGGCGATGCATGATGCCGGCTCCACGCAGAGAACCCGAATGGGTTGGCCTGTTCCTGGCCGCGCTTGGCTCGTGCGGGAATGTCACGCGCTCCGCCGCGCTGGCGGGGGTGGATGTCACCGGGCCGTATAACCGGCGGGCGCGCTATCCCGGGTTTCGGGAGGCGTGGGAGCTGGTGATGGCGGAGCGCGAGGCGCGGGCGGCTGGGTCCCTCGACACGATCGGGATGATCGGGGCCCTTCGAGACGGGCCCTCGACAGGCTCGGCTGCCCAGGGCCGCGCTGCCCCCGGCAGTGCTTGCTCGGTCAGTCCTCAGGATGAGCGGTTGGCTTTGAGTTCGACCGGGGTCCGTCTCGGGCGGGGGGCGGTTTCGCGCTGGTCGAAGGGGGCCGAAGCGCGGTTCCTGGAGGAATTAACGGCTTCCGCCAATGTCGCGCGGGCGGCGGCGGCGGCGGGGTTTTCGGCGGCGGCGGTGTACAAGCGGAAAGTGCGCGATCCGCATTTCGCGGCCGGGTGGGACGCGGCAATCGCGGTCGGGCGCTCGCGGCTCGAGGCGCATTTGCTGGACGCGGCGGATCGCGCCTTCGATCCCGAAGCGCTGCCGATCGCGGAGGGGTCACCCAAGGTGACGGTGAGCGAAGCGATCAGCATCCTCAAGCACAAGCCGGCGGGAAACGGGAATGACAGCAATGGCGGCTTCATGACGTGGAAGGAAGAAGCCGATTCCAAGACCCCCGACGAGATGAAGGAAGTGCGCGAGCGGATCCTGGAGAAACTGGAGCGGTTTCGTGTGCAGGAGACGGAGGACAAGCTCGAGAAAGGCTGGACCCGGCATGGCGACGACTGGATCCCGCCGGGGTGGGGGCCCGGGGCCGGTGAAGCGGGGGCGGCCGAAACTTGACTCGCGCGGCGAGATCGGGTTGAGGAGCCGCTCTCCCGCAAGAGACGGATATGCGCAGCCGCCGATGAGTGCTGCGTGGCCGGGGTTACCTCATACGGACCCCTGACGAACAAGGAATTGACCCATGCGCCATCGTGTTGGCCATCGTAAGCTTCAGCGCACCTCCGCCCATCGTACCGCGATGTTCCGCAACATGGCCGCGGCGCTGATCAAGCATGAGCAGATCACCACCACCAGCGCCAAGGCGAAGGAGCTTCGGCCCTACGTCGAGAAATTGGTCACGCTGGCCAAGAAGGGCGGGCTGTCGAACCGCCGCCTTGCCCATTCGCGGTTGCTCGACGACGCCCAGCTGGTGAAATTGTTCGACGTGATCGCGACCCGCTATGCCGACCGTGAGGGTGGCTATTGCCGGGTGGTCAAGGCGGGCATCCGCATGTCGGACTCGGCGCAAATCTCGATCATCGAATTCGTCGACCGCGACGTCTCCGCCAAGGGTCAAGACAGCGGCCCGGTGATGGGCGACGAGGAGCTGGCTACAGCCTAAGCGTCCCGCGTATCTCTTTTCGACACAGTCTCGGGCGCTCCGATCCTCCAACGGATCGGGCGCCCGAACTTTATGCACGGCTCACCGTTAACAGGGCGGTTGTTGCCGGGCTGCCCATATACTGTAACATTAATCGGGATTAGCTTTTCCTCTCAATGAACGAGGGGGAATGATCATGCCTGTACCGCCAGCAACTACCATCACCGGCACCAGCGGCGACGACGAACTATTCGGGACGGTCGGCAACGACGTAATCGACGGGCTTGAAGGCAACGACCAGATCAATGGCGGCGACGGCAGCGACTGGGTGACGTACCAGGGGTCGCTTAGCGCGGTGCAAGTGTTCGTCGGCCCGGCCGGCTTCGGCTCGGCCAGTGGCGGCTATGGCGAGGATGCATTCACCGGGATGGAGAATGTTGTCGGGTCGAACTTCGACGATTTCATCTCCGCGAGCAGCTCCAACCCGGTCGGGATCGACAATATTTTTAACGGGCTGGGCGGGAACGACAGCATGTCCGGTGGCCGCGGCAACGATACGTTGTACGGCGGCGAGGGGCAGGATTTGCTGTTCGGCCAGCAGGGCAATGACCTGCTGTACGGCGAAAATGGCAACGACTTCATGCGCGGCGGAACCGGCGACGACACGCTCGACGGCGGCAGCGGCTTCGACCGGGTCAGCTTCTTTCCGACCAGCAGCGACGTGATCAGCGGCGGGGTGACGGTGTCGCTGATGCTGCAGGGGGT
>JBKJNP010000273.1:0-18022 GCA_046593565.1 Sphingomicrobium sp.
CGCCGGAATGGCCTTCATGTGGTATTGGCCGGTAACGCTGTCGATCGTCTCCGCGCTTGCTCCCGCGCGGGTCAAATCGACCTTGATGGGCGCCGCGTTCTTCGCCCCGTTCCTCGGGACCGTGATCATGGGCTGGGTCGGCAGCTTCTACGACCAGATGACCCCCGCCGCCTTCTGGACGCTCGACGCCGCGATCGCGTTGGCGGGCGCGCTGCTGATCCTGATCGTCCGCCGCCCGCTATCGCGCGCGCTTTCGACTTCAACCGCCTGATTTCGCTCGACTCCTCTTGCGGGAGAACATAGAGTGAACGAATGGCCCAGCTCGACACTCGCGAAAAACTGGCGATCCTCGCCGATGCGGCTAAATATGATGCGTCCTGCGCCTCGTCCGGCACGTCGAAGCGGGACAGCCGCGGCGGCAAAGGCGTCGGGTCGACCGAGGGCATGGGGATTTGCCATGCCTACGCGCCCGACGGTCGCTGCATCTCGTTGCTCAAGATATTGCTGACCAACAGCTGCATCTTCGACTGCCATTATTGCATCAACCGCAAAAGCTCGAACGTCCGCCGCGCGCGCTTCACCGCCGAGGAGGTCGTCCAGCTGACACTCAATTTCTACAAGCGTAATTACATCGAGGGGCTGTTCCTCTCCTCGGGCATTATCAGCTCGTCGAATTACACAATGGAACAGATGGTCGAGGTCGCACGTGCTCTGCGCGATGATCACGACTTTCGCGGTTACATTCATCTCAAAACGATCCCTGACGCCGATCCCGAACTGGTGCGCCAGGCCGGGCTCCATGCCGACCGCGTGTCGATCAATGTCGAGCTTCCGACCCGCGCGGGTCTGGAGCGGCTGGCACCCGAGAAATCCGCGAGCCGGATCGACGGCGCAATGAAGGCGATGAAAGGCGAGATCGAGGACGGCCGCGACGCGCGGAAGAAATATCGGTCCGCCCCCATATTCGCCCCCGCCGGCCAGTCGACGCAGATGATTGTCGGCGCCGATGCCTCGAGCGACGGTGATATCGTCGTCCGTGCAAGCCAGCTGTACGACCGCTATTCGCTTCGCCGGGTCTATTATTCGGCCTTCTCCCCGATCCCGAGCCCAAGCGCCGTTCTCCCGCTCAAGCGCCCGCCGCTGATGCGCGAGCATCGGCTCTACCAGTCGGACTGGCTGATGCGCTTCTATGGTTTCAAGCCGGCCGAGGTGGTCAGCGCGGCAGGCGCCGACGGCATGTTGCCGCTCGACATCGATCCCAAACTCGCCTGGGCACTGAAGTTTCGGGGCAGCTTCCCGGTCGACGTCAACCGCGCGCCCCGCGAGCAATTGCTTCGGGTCCCCGGGCTCGGCACCAAGGCGGTCGGCCGCATACTCAAATCGCGGCGCTGGCGGGCGATCACCCTGGCCGATATCGCGCGGCTGACCGTCTCGGTGGCCAAAGTCCGCCCGTTCATCGTCACCGCCGACTGGCGCCCGACCTTGCTCACCGATCGCGCCGATTTGCGGAGCCTCGTCGCGCCCAAAACCGAGCAATTGAACCTGTTTGCCGCTTGATGAGTTACGCCATTCAACAGAGGAGATTCATCATGGCAGCAGCAGATATTTTCGACCGGTTGAAGCAGGACCACGACAAGCATCGCGATCTCATCGCGCAGATTTGCGAAACCCATGGCGACAGCGATGAGCGGCGGACCCTATTCGAGGCCTACAAGGTCGACGCCAATGCTCATGCCGCGGCCGAGGAGGAAACCCTTTACGCGACGATCATGGCGATGACCGATACGCGCCAGGATGCGCAACATTCAGTCAAGGAACATGCCGACTTGGGTATGCTGTTCGTCGAACTCGATGAACTGGACATGGCCTCGTCGGGTTGGCTGACTAAATTCAAGACGCTCGCCCACGATTACATTCATCACATCGACGAGGAAGAAGAAGAAAAATTCCCCAAGGCGAAGGAGGCGATCGGGCTTGAGAAAGCGGTTGAGCTTCGCGCCGAGTTCAACGCCCGCAAGCCCGAGGAAGTGGCCCGAGTCGAAGCCAAGACCGATGTCCCCGAGATCAAGAAGGCGATCGAGGAAGAGGCCGAGTAATCCATGCTCGCCGACGGACCGATGATCGACGCGCATCGCGTCCTGTTGGCGAGCGAGGATGATTTCGACGGTTGGCGCGATGCCGCGCGCGGGCTTGTCGAGGCGGGCGTTCCGGCTGAGGCGGTGACGTGGCAGGTGACGGGGGGAGAGGCTGACCTGTTTTCCGGACCCGGCACATCGCCGCCGCCGCCCAACCCCAGCTTTGCCGTCCCTCGCGCGTTCGTCGATCTGGCGAAAGCGGCGATATGCCACTCGGATCCCGAGCGTTTCGCCTTGCTTTATGCAATGCTGCTCAAGCTTCGGTCGAACAAAAGGGCGCTCGACGATCGCGCCGACCCGATTGTCGACCGGCTTGAAAGGCTTGCTAAAGACGTGCGCCGCGATGCGCACAAGATGCACGCCTTCGTCCGCTTTCGCGAGGTCGAGAATGAGGATGGCCCCCGGTTCGTCGCCTGGTTCGAACCCAATCATCACATCGTCCGTCGCGAAGCTGGTTTCTTCACGCGACGCTTCGCCAATATGCGCTGGTCGATCCTGACCCCAGAGATGTGCCTTCACTGGAACGGGTCGACCCTCAGCGAAAGCGCCGGCGCGACCCGGCGCGACGGCCCCGATGGCGATCCGGTCGAGGAGACGTGGAAGACCTATTATACCAGCATCTTCAACCCGGCGCGGGTCAAGGTGAAGGCGATGACCAAGGAAATGCCGAAGAAATATTGGAGGAACATGCCTGAGACCGCGCTGATCGGCGGGTTGATTGCGGGAGCACAAGCGCGCGAGGCGGCGATGATCGAGGCATCGAGGAGCCAAGCGCGGACACCGCGATCCAATGTGCAGGCGTCATGGGCGGCACTTCGCAACGAGGCCGCCGACTGCACCCGATGCGAGCTACACAGATGCGCCAACCAGACCGTGTTCGGCGAAGGCCCGCTCGACGCCACAATCCTGTTTTTGGGCGAACAGCCGGGCGATCAGGAGGATCTCGCCGGCCGCCCGTTCGTCGGCCCCGCTGGCCAATTGTTCGACGCCGCGCTGCAGGAGGCGGGGATCGACCGCTCGACCGCTTACGTCACCAATGCAGTCAAGCATTTCAAATTCGTGCCTCGCGGCAAGAAGCGAATCCATGCCCGCCCCGACACCAGCGAGATCGATGCCTGCCGCTGGTGGCAGGAGCAGGAGCGCGGCTTAATTCGCCCGGCACTGACCGTCGCGCTTGGTGCCACCGCTGCGCGATCGCTGACTGGCAAGTCCGTGACGATCACGAAGGTTCGCGACGCGCCGCTGACACTGGCCGATGGTAGCGAATGCTGGGTGACGGTTCACCCCAGCTTCCTGCTGCGCCTGCCCGACGAAGCGGCCCGCCGAGCCGAGCGCGAGAGGTTCATCACCGACCTGACCCGCATCCGCGACCGCGCGGCCGCGCTCGCTGCTTAGGTCACATCCCGAAGCGCAGCGTAACCTTGGCACTGCGCGGGGCGCCGGGCGCAATATTATTGTCGCTATGCGCGGCCGGGAAATAATCGGTACCGAGCAAATTCTCGACATTGAGCTGGGCCTGGACCCCGCGCGCCACCTTGTAGAAGGCGGCGGCGTCGATCCGGGCGTAACCGGGCAGCACGACCTGATTGCTGATCGACGCGAAGCTCTTCGTTCGCGCGGTGAGGCCCGCGCCAATACCGAGCGATTTCGTCACGTCGTAGCGGCTCCACAAAGCGAAACTGTGCTTCGGCACCAGTGGCACCTTGCGCCCGGCCGGGGCGGCGGCGGTAGTGTCGCGGATCTCGGCGTCTTGCCACGCATAGCCGGCCGAAATTTGCCAGCGATCGGTGATGCTGCGCTCGACCCCGAGCTCGAGCCCGCGACTGCGCTGGGACCCGGTGAGCACGGTTAGCGCCGGGTTGAGCGGATCGGTCGCGCGGGTGTTGCTGCGGTCGAGTTGGTAAAGGGCGGCGGTCGCCAGCAGCCCGTCGACTGGCTCCCACTTGGCACCGACTTCGATATTGTCGAACCGCTCGGGCTTGAGCGCTTCCGATATGACGTCGAGCCCGCCGAACTGGTCGCCCGACTGGGGCAGGTAAGACCGGCTGTAACTGGCGTAGAAGGACAGGCGCTCGGTCGGCTTGAGCACCAACCCGAGCCGCGGCGACCACAGATTGTCGACCCGCTCAAAGTTCGAGCCCGCCCCGCGCAGGTCGCTGACGTCAAGCTTGAAGCGATCGTGGCGTAGCCCGACGATCAACTCGATCCACGGCGCAAAGCGGATCTGGTCCTGGACATAGAAAGCAGCAATGTTCGCGCGGGTGCGATTGTTGGCAGTGCTGGCTGATGGGGCGTATGCCACCACTGCATCCACGGTCGGGTCGCTGAGGGGAACGCGGTTCCCACTGATGATCGTTCCATTCAGGCGCTTATTGCGCGACCATTGCCGACCGACTTCGAACCCAGCCAGCAGGGTTTGGTCGATTCCGCCGAGACGACCCTCCCACACAAGGTCGGTCTGGCTGATCAGGTTCCGGCGATCGTTGGTGCTGTTATACGCATCGAGTACGACTTGATTGGTCGCTTCGTCGAGATTGGTCGGATAGATATTCTGGTAGAATTTGTTGTAGTCGCCATAGGTCGTGCGGTTTCGAAGGGTCACGCCCTCGGCCAGTTGGTGGCTGACGCTGGCACCGAACAGGTGCACGTCGGCATTGGCTTCGCTGGCGTCGGGATCGCCGAAGAAAGTGCGGTCGAAGCCCTTGAGCGGCTTGTCGATTCCGGCCGGGTCGGTGACCGAGGGAACGCCGCGATCGGTCGTCCGGCGGTCGTGGAAAAATTCGTAGGACAGGTCGATCCGCGAGTCCGGGCCGACCGCGACGCCGACGGTCGGATTGATCCCGTACCGCTCCAGGTCGACATGGCGGCGGAAGCTCTCGCCTTTCTCGTACAGGCCGTTGACCCGGAGCCCGATGGCGTCGGTCAACGGCTGGTCGATGTCGCCCGTGGCGCGGACCCCACCGAAGCTGGTGGTGCCGATGTCGAACGCGCGGGCGGTGGCGAAATGCGTCTGCTTGGTGACGCGATTGACGATCCCGCCGCCGCCGCCGCGACCGAAGATCATCGCATTGGGACCCTTGAGCACCTCAACCCGCTCGACGTTGTAGAAGTCGCGGAAATATTGGACGTCGTCGCGCAGGCCGTTGATGAAGAAATCGGCGGTGCTGTTGTTACCGCGCAAGGTCATCTGGTCGCGATTGGACTCACCGGTGCCGGTCGAGGCACCCGGGACGAAGGTCAGCAGATCGCCGATCGAGCGCAGGCCCTGATCGTCAATCTGGGCCTTGGTGATGATGGTCATCGCCTGGGGGATATTGCGGACCGGGGTGTCGGTCTTGGTCGCGGTGGTGGTCGATTTGGCGCCGTAGCTAGAGCGCTGGCCTTCGACGATGATCGGCTTGTCCTGGTCCGCGACCTCGGTTCCGGTCGCACTGCGAGCATCATATGGCGCGAGGGTGGTGGCGAGGATCGTGGCAGTAAGGATCAGGCTGGAACGCATTGGACTCCCCTTTGATGAGGAGCGCTCTACCGTTAATGATAATCACTCGCAATAGCGTTTCTGTATAATCAGCGGCAGGCCGTTGGCGGGTCTCAGCGTGACCATGCCGGAGGCGCGGACAATCCGGCCGGGCACCGGCTTATATTCCCACGCGTCGAGCCAGTGGGCGAGGATGGTCAGCGCCTCGGCCGTCGCAAAGCGCGCGCCGACGCAGACCCGCGCCCCGCCCCCGAACGGCAGATGTTGGAAGCGATGGCGCTGCTTCTTGCGGTCGGGGGCAAAGCGATCGACATCGAACGCATCGGGATCGTCCCACAATTTCTTGTGGCGGTGGATGATCCAAGGCCAGATCGAGACGATATCGCCCGGTGCGACCTTGTGGCCGCCGATCTCGTCAGGCGCGATCGCCTGCCGGTCGATCCGCGGGGCGGAGGGATAGAGCCGAAGCGTCTCGTCGAATGCCTGACGAAGCAAGGGCAGCCGGTCGGGGAGTGCGGAATCCCGGTCGCCAACGGCCAAAGCAGCACGCGCCTCCGCGGCGATCCGGCGCTGCAACTCGGGCTGCTCCGACAACAGGAACAAGGCCCAGGTCATGGCATTGGCGGTTGTCTCATGCCCGGCGAGATAGAAGGTCGCGGCATTGTCGATCGCCAGCGCCTCCGCCTCCTCCGGCCCGAAGCGCCGGCGCAGCGCCGCGACCAATTTGCCGAGGAAATCGTCCTGCTCACGGCCATCGCGGAAGCGGTCGCCGACCACCTCTGCAAGCGTCCGGCGGAGATAATTTTGCCCGCGCAGCCCGGCCCGCGCTTTGGGCGTGAGAGCAAATTGCGGCAGCCGAAGCAAAGCCTGGATCCGCCGCCCGCCAAACGCCTCCAGCGCGGCAGTGATGTGCTCGGACGCGGCGTCGCCGATCAGCCGCGGATCGCCGCCGAACAGGCTGTCGGCAATGATCCGCATGGTCGTCGCGGTCGATTGCGCCGCCATGTCGATCGTTCCGGCCTGCCACCGAGCCATGATCGCGGCGGCCGCGTCGGCGAAGACCGGAATTTGCGAATCGACCGCGGCGGGGACGAAGCTGGCGGCGACGATCCGCCGTTGCTCGCGCCATAATTCCCCGTCCGATGTCAGCAGCCCGCGACCGATCACGGGGGCGAGCAGGCTTTTGACGATGGTCGGTTTCTCGTAACGCGCAGCCTGGTCGAGCAGGACGTGCTGGACCGCGTCGGGATGGAGCGGGATGTGGACATTATAGCCCATCACCCGGCGCTGCATGTAATCGATCTCGAACGCCGCGTCCGACCAGCCATAAACCGCGGTGCGCGCACGCTCGCCAAACAAACCGCGCCATACTGCGACCGGGCCGGCCCCGCGCGGCGGGTAAGGCGGGACAAAGCGTACCGGGTTCGAAGCGTTCATTCCGCCGCCAGCAATTGCTCGGCGCTGCCCAGATCGACCGACACCAGCCGGCTGACCCCCTGTTCGATCATGGTCACGCCGTACAATCGGTGCATCCGCGCCATGGTCACCGCATTGTGGGTGACGATCAGGTAGCGCGTGTCGGTCTGCGCGGTCATCCGGTCGAGCAGGTCGCAGAAGCGATCGACGTTTGCGTCGTCGAGCGGGGCGTCAACTTCGTCGAGCACGCAGATCGGCGCCGGGTTGGTCAGGAACAGGCCGAAGATCAGCGCCACCGCGGTCAACGCCTGCTCGCCGCCCGACAGCAGGGTAAGCGCGGACAGGCGCTTGCCCGGCGGCTGGGCCATGATCTCGAGCCCGGCCTCCAGCGGATCGTCGCTTTCGACCAATTCGAGATGCGCCTGCCCGCCGTCGAACAACGTGGTGAACAGGCTGCGGAAATGGGCATCGACCTGCTCGAACGCGGCGAGCAGGCGCACCCGGCCCTCGCGGTTGAGGCTGCCGATCGAACCGCGCAGCCGGTTGATCGCCTCCTGCAATTCGTCGCGCTCGGCGACGCCGGAAGCCCGGCTGGCTTCGAGTTCGGCCAGCTCGCTCTCGGCCACCAAGTTGACCGGTCCCAGCCGCTCGCGTTCGGCGGACAATCGCTCGAATGTCGCGCGCTCGGTTTCGGCCAGCTCCAATTTGGCCGCATCGAACCCGAATTTCTCGGGAAGCAACGGTGGCGGGCATTCGAACTTCTCACCGCATTCGCGCGACAGTTCAAAACGCCGAGCTTCCTGCGCTTCGGCCCGCGCCACCGCACCGGCCCGCGCTTCACGCGCCGCGGCAAAGCCTTCGCCGACATCGGCCAGCGCGCGCGCCGCGATGGACACCGCCTCCTGCGCATCGCGTTCCGCCTCGGCGGCGCCCGATACCTCGGCCTCGCTCGTCGAAGCCTCGCGCTCGAGCAGGTCGATCTCGGTCCCCAGCCGGTCTGGTTCGCCCGCCAGTTCCTCCTGCTCATCCTCCATCGCCATTGCCCGGGTGGTGGTTTCGGCAAGGCGCTTGTCGGCCATCAGCGCGCGGGTGCGCCATTCACCCGCTTCCCGGCCCGCAGCGGAATGGCGTTCGCGGTCCGACGCGGTCTCGCGCGCCCGGGTTGCGGAGCGGGCCCGGCAATCGGCGACAACTTCCCCCGCTGCCATTGCCGCGGCGCGCGCCTCGTCAATCTCCACCCCAAGCGCAGCGGGGTCGGGCAGGCCGGCGAGGCCCTGCGCTGCCGCCTCGACGGAGCGGTTCCCCTCCTTGACCAGGCCTGCGAGATCGGCCTGCCGCTCGACCAGGGCCGCGCGTTGGCCGTCAAGCCTTTCGAGCGCGGCACCAGCCGAATCGCCGTCTCTCGCCGCATCGCGCGCGGCCCGTTCGGCAGCGGCGGCGGCGGCGCGCGCCTGCTCGGCGGCAGAGCGCTGACGCTCGATCGCGGCAGCGGCACTGTCGCGTGCTTCCTCGGCAGCCGCGAGCAACTGTTGGAGCCCGGGCAATTGGCCGTCGATCTCCGCCAGGCGATTGGCGCGCAACAGGCGCTCCGCCGCGGCGGCCCCTCCGCCGACGCTGACGAACCCGTCCCATCGGCGCATCACCCCGTCGCGGGTAACAAGCCGTTGGCCGACGCTAAGCGCCTGTCCCTCGTCGCGGTCGGCGACCCCGACCTGCGCCAGGCGGCGATGCAGGGCATCAGGCGCCTCGACATGGTCGAGCAATCGGTCGAGGCCCGGTGCGAGCGTGGGGTCGCTCGCTGTCGCCGAACTTCCTTCCCACCGCCGCGTACCGTCGGTGCCGAGCGGCGCTTCAATATCGTCGCCAAGCGCCGCCGCAAGCGCGCGCTCATAGCCCTGTTCCGCCTTCAACGTCGCCAACGCCGCTCCGCTGCTGCCATGCGCCAGCGCCCGCGCCAGCGCATCGCGTTCGGCGCTCGCGGCGCTTAGTGCAGCGCGCGCCGAAGCAAGGCGACTTTCCTCCTCGTCCCGGACCTCTGCCGCTTCCGTCCGGCCCCGTTCCGCCGCGGTCAGCGCAAGCTCTGCCTGGGCCAGGGCCGCTGCCGCCGCCTCGCCCCGGGACCGGGACGTTTCGATCGCCTGACGAAAGTCGTTGCCGTCACCGAGTGCATCGACCTGCGCCGCAAGCCGGCTCGATTCATCGGCGAAGCGGTTGGCCTGGGCGCGCGCCGCTTCGAGCGCAGCCTCCGCCACGCGCCGTTCCGCGCGCATCGACGCGTCCCTGGCGAGGAGGCCGGCAAGAGTGGCCTCGGCCTCTCGCGAGTTGGCCTCTGCGGCCGTCAATTCACCTGCGATCCGCGCGGCGATCGTCTCGGCATCGGCAAGGCGTAACTCGATCAGGCGCCGTTCCTCGTCCAGCGCTGCAATCGCGCCGCCGGCATCCGCCTTCAATGCGGTTTCGCGCGCCGTTTCGGCGGCGATCGCATTGACCAGCCGATCAAGCTCGGCCAGCCGGCGAACGACGGTGTCGCGCTGCGCCCGCCCGGTCGCCAGTGCGTGCGCGAGGGCGCGGCCGGCGTCGCGTTTCTGGGCCGCCGCTTCGCGCCGCTGGGCAAGCCCCGCCGCCGCGACTTCCTGAAGCGCCTGCGCATCGATCATCGACTGCTGAAGCCGTCCGACCGATAAGCGCGCGACCTCCGCTTCGTCATTTGCCTGGGTCGCTGCGGCCTGCGCCTCGTCCCACCGCGCGAACAGCAATTTGGCTTCGGCAGCGCGGATCCGGTCAGTCAGCGAGCGATAGCGTTCGGCGGCCCGCGCCTGCCGCCGGAGCACGCCGGCGCGCGCTTCCTGGTCGCCCAGCAATTCGTCGAGCCGGGTGATATTGGCCTCGGCCGCGCGGAGCTTCTGTTCGGCATCCTTGCGGCGTGCGTGAAGCCCGGAAATGCCCGCCGCTTCCTCCAGCATCATCCGCCGCTCGACCGGCTTGGCAGCGATCACCGACCCGATCCGCCCCTGGCTGACCAGGGCCGGCGAATGGGCCCCGGTTGCGGCGTCGGCGAACAGCAAGGACACGTCCTTCTGCCGGACGTCGCGGCCGTCGATCCGATAGGCTGATCCGGCGCCGCGCTCGATCCTCCGCGTGACCTCGCTTTGGCCGGCGACGTCGTCCTCGCCCGCGCCCTCGCGCTCGATCAGCAGCGAAACCTCGGCGAAGTCGCGCGCCGGGCGGGTCGCGGTGCCGGCGAAGATGACATCTTCCATGCCCCCGCCGCGAAGCGACTTGGGGCTGGCTTCGCCCATCACCCAGCGAATCGCTTCGAGCAGGTTGGATTTGCCGCAACCATTCGGCCCGACGACCCCGGTCAGCCCAGGCTCAATCCTCAATTCAGCCGATTCGACGAAGCTCTTGAACCCGCTGAGCTTGAGCCTGCGGATTTTCAACCGTCGGCCCTCCCCGCCAACGCTAAAGAGGTCCTAGCCGCCAATCGCCGACTTGAGTGCGGTTTCGACCTGGCTCCACGGCGACGAGCCCGGCTTGATCTCGAGCATTTTGCCATTGATCAGGAAGGACGGCGTGCCGGGAAACTCGGGATAGGTGGTGGTCGCGTCGGTCTGCATCTGGACCAATTTGGTCGGCGTGTTGGCGTCGGCCAGGCAGGCGTTGAGCTTGGCCGAGGGAAGGCCGCGCATCGCCGCATATTCGGGGAAACCGGCCAGCTTCGCGACTTCGCCCAGTTGCTGAGCGGGCGGCAGCGTGCTGAGCGCCTGCAATTTGGCCGGATCGGCGGCCTGGGCCTTCGCGATCCATTCGGGCTGGTCGGCATAGAGTTGGCGGGTGAAGCCGAAGAAGCCGCTCGTCCCGGCGCAGCGCGCGACGACCGACGCCGCCATGTCGTACGGATCGCGGACATAGTTGCGGAATTCGAACGACACGCGGCCGGTCTTCACATAATTTTCGATCAGCGGCTTCATTGCCGCTTCGTCGAACTCGCGGCAGTGCGGGCAGGTCATCGAGCCGAATTCGACCAGCTTCACCCCTGCCTTGGCATTGCCCATGACGAACCCGCCCTCGGGCGTCTCGGCGACGATCGTCGACCAGTCGCCGCCATTGGGGGCGGCAACCGCCTCGACCGGGCCGCCAGTGCCGAGCGCGCCGCCATTGGCGCTTTGCTCGGCATTGCAGGCGGTGATCGAGAAAGCGGCGGCGGTGATGCCGCACAGGATGGATTTATGGATCACTTGAGCTTGCTCCGGATGATTGGAATTGGAATATCGTCACTGGTCTTGAACGCGGGCGCACCGTTGCTTCCAGCGATATGCCCGGCGAGCGATTCGAGGCAAGCCCGAAGCTCGGGATCGGCGATCGCGCGAAGTCCTTCGCCGAGCTCGGCCGACACCGGCCCCTTGGTCGGCGCAGCGCGGGGCGGCGTGAGCGCGGGGATGCGGCCCTGGCGAAACGCGATCTGGACGATCGCCTGGTAGCCGAAGAAACGGTTGACCCGCTCGATGATCATCGGGCCGAGGTGCTGGACCAGCGGGGCATGCGCGCCCTCGACCAACAGGGTCAGCGTGCCGCCCGACTTCTTGCCGGTCGGGAAACGGATCGATTCGGGGCTCGAAACCTTGGCGTAGCGCTCGCCGACGATTTCCTTCCACCGGCTGACCACCGCGCTCTGGACGAAGCCGAAGCGCTTGAACGCCGCGCCACCGATATCGCCGATGATCTCGCCCGTGGCGCGGGCGCGATTGCGGCGCGGGGCGTCGCGGTCGGCACTTGGACTGGCTTTGGGCGGTTTCGACATTGCGACGGTCATGCCATAGCATCGCCATGCCCGCCAGTGCTCCCGCCCCCCAACGTGCCGCGACCAGCCTGATCGACCATTATCGCAAGCATGCGCGGGTGCTGCCGTGGCGCGCGCCGCCCGGGGCTGCGCGGGCCGATCCCTATCGCGTGTGGCTTAGCGAGGTGATGCTGCAGCAGACGACGGTGGCGACGGTGATCCCGCGCTTCCTGCGGTTCGTCGAGCGCTGGCCGAACGTCGAGGCATTGGCCGCCGCGCCGGACGAGGATGTGCTGCACGAATGGGCCGGGCTTGGATATTATGCGCGAGCCCGGAACCTGGTCGCCTGTGCCAGGGTGGTGGCGGCGCGCGGCGGCTTTCCCGATAGCGAGGCCGGGTTTCGCGCGCTTCCGGGGATCGGCGATTATACCGCCGCCGCCATCGCCGCCATCGCCTTCGGGCGCGACAGCGTGGCGATCGACACCAACGTCGAGCGGGTCGTAGCGCGGCTTCACGCGACGTCGGACAAGACCGCGATCCGCGGCGCGGCGGCGGCGATGGTGCCGGTCGGCCAAGCGGGCGATTTCGCGCAGGCGATGATGGACCTTGGCGCCACGCTCTGTCGCCCGCGCAATCCCGATTGCGGGGGGTGTCCACTCAATAGCGACTGCCGCGCTTTTGCGATGGGCACGCCCGAGGCATTCCCGGTCAAAGCTGTCCGCAAGGTTCGGCCAGTGCTACATGGGGTGGCGCATTGGATCGAGCGTGGCGGGTCGGTCTGGCTGGTGCGGCGTCCGGCGAAGGGCTTGCTCGGCGGAATGGCGGCGCTGCCCGGTCCGGGCTGGGGCGAGGCAGAAATTTCGGGGCCGGTGCTGGCCGAAGTACGCCACGGCTTCACCCATTTCGAGCTTCGGCTGGCGGTGGTCGCGGCCGGGGCGGCGGGGGGCGACGGCTGGTGGCAGCCGATCGACCGGCTCGCCGACGCCGGCCTGCCGACTCTATATCGCCGCGCGGTCGAGGCGGTGCTTGCACAAAGGAAGCAACTTGCCGCCTGAACCCTTCTTCGCCGGACCGGGAATCGACCGCGCCGATGCACTGCGCAACCGGCCCGAGGCGGTCGCCGACCTGCTGGCGTCGCCGGATGCGCGGGCGCTGGTGTGGGACGACGGGGTGCCGGCGCTCGACGCGGCGGGCGGCCTGAGATGGACAGGGGTCACCGGCGACGAGCCGCTTTTCCTCGGCCTCGAACAGGGCGCGCCACGATTCGCCGCCATTCCCACTGTCCCCGCCGGGCCGGAAGCACGCGCCGTGCTGGCGCTGCTTGGCCTCGGTGATGCCCCGTCTTTCGCTGCTGCATTGAGCCTCGCCAGTTGGCACCAGCGCCATGGTTTCTGCGCTGTGTGCGGAGCGGCAAGCGGGATTTTCCGCGGCGGCTGGGCGCGGCGCTGCGGGACGTGCGGCAGCGAACATTATCCGCGCGTCGACCCGGTGGTGATCATGCTCGCGACGTATCAGGATCGCCTGCTGCTCGGTCGCCAGTCGCAATATCCGCCGGGCCGTTATTCGGCGCTGGCCGGGTTCGTCGAGCCGGGCGAGACGATCGAGGCGGCGGTTGCGCGCGAGCTGGGCGAGGAAGCGGGGATCGCAATCACCGATGTGCGCTATCTCGCCAGCCAGCCGTGGCCCTTCCCGAGTTCGCTGATGATCGGCTGCATCGCCGAGGCAACTGGCGACTCGCTGACCATCGACCACGACGAGCTTGACGATGCCCGCTGGTTCACCCGCGCAGAGGTCGCCGCGGCACTGGCCGGCGACCCGTCCGCCCCATTCCTCCCGCCGCCGCCCTTCGCCATCGCGCGGACGTTGCTCGATCATTGGATCGGGGATGCTTGAAGTCGGCGGTGGCGCGCCCTAAAGGCATCGCCAATCTCACGCATCATCGGCTTTGCCGCAGGGGTTTCATGGACGACCGCAAAAATACCACCGCCGGCTGGATCCTGTTTGCCGGAATCATCGCCCTTGGCGGCTGGATCGCCACTGGCGAAGCTTTCCGCGGCCACGAAGTCGAAAAGGGTGGCTATCCCCTGCCCGGCGGCGAAGAAGGCGGCGACGGCGGTGCTCCCGACAAGCCGGTCGAGTTCTACCTTGCCTCCGCCGATCCGGTGAAGGGCGAGGCGGTGTTCAAGAAATGCGCCGCCTGCCATGTCGCCTCGGCTGGCGGTGCCAATGGCATCGGCCCCAATCTGTGGGGCGTCCTGGGCGGCCCGATCGGCAAGCATGCCGCCGGTTTCGCTTATTCCGAGGCATTGTCCGGCAAGGGCGGCAACTGGGACTGGAAGTCGATGGATGCGTGGCTCTCCAGCCCGCGCGGCTTTGCGCCCGGCACCAAGATGACCTTCGCCGGGCTCGGCAGCCCCGAGGATCGCGCCAATTTGATCGTCTACCTCAACAAACAGGGCAGCAATCTGCCGATCCCCGCCGCCCCGGCCGAAGCCGCTCCAGCCGCCACACCGGCGGAAGGCAATGCGACCGCCCCGACCGAGGGCAATGCAGCCGCGCCGGCGGCAGCGAACACGACCGCGCCTGCGACGCCTCACTAAGAGGAAAAACAGCGATGGTCAGTTCAAAGACAACGACCGTCGCCGACTATCTTGCCGAGCTCGATCCCGGGCGGCGGGCGGTGGTCGCCCATGTCCGCGACCTGGTTATCCGCGCAATGCCCGCCGGATATCGCGAGGGCATCGGCTACGGCATGATTGGCTGGGTCGTTCCACTCGAAACCTACCCCGACACCTATAATGGCCAGCCACTCGCCTATGTCGGGCTGGCGGCCCAGAAAAACCACTTCTCGCTTTACCTGACCGGCGCCTATGCCTCGCCGGAACGGACCGAGCGGCTCAAGGCGGCCTATGCCGCGGCTGGCAAGAAGCTCGATATGGGCAAAAGCTGCCTGCGCTTCAAACGCATCGACCAGCTTGCCGAGGCCGCACTCGAGATTGAAATCGCCTCGCTGACCCCGGCGCAATTGATCGCGCTTACTGAACAGGCAAAAGCCACCGGCACCTGCTAGTCGGGGTAATATTCGCGGACGAACTCCCAGGCTTCCTCCGCGGTCTCACACCAGTGCAGCAGATCGAGATCGCCGGGTGAAATCACGCCTTCCTCGGCCAGCCCCTTGAAATCGACCACACGCTCCCAGAATTCGCGCCCGAACAACAGGATCGGCATCGGCCGCACCTTGCCGGTCTGAATCAGGGTCATCAGCTCGAACATTTCATCGAACGTACCAAACCCGCCGGGGAACACCGCCACCGCGCGGGCGCGCAGCAGGAAGTGCATCTTGCGCAACGCGAAGTAATGGAACTGGAAGCTGAGGTCGGGAGTCACGAACGTGTTGGGCAATTGTTCGTGCGGAAGCACGATATTGAGCCCGATCGATTCCTTGCCCTGGTCGCAAGCACCGCGGTTGGCCGCTTCCATGATCGACGGCCCGCCGCCCGAGCAGACCACGAAATGGCGCTTGCCCTCCGAATCGACCGGAAAGTCGCTCGCCAGCCGCGCCAGCTCGCGCGCCACGTCATAATATTTCGACTTGGCCTTGAGGCTCTCCGCCACCTTGCGCTGGCGATCGTCATGCGCCGCGGCGATCAAGGCATCGGCCTTGGCCGGCTCGGGAATCCGCGCTGATCCATAGAACACCATGGTCGAGGCGATGTTGGCCTCGTTCATGAACAATTCTGGCTTCAGCAGCTCGAGCTGGAACCGCACCGGGCGCAGATCCTCGCGCAGCAGGAATTCGGTATCCTGGAAGGCGAGCTTATAGGCCTCACTCTCGGTCTGCGGCGACGAGGGCACATGCTTGGCGGCCTGCGCGTCAACCTTGGAGGACGGGAACATGCGTTTCGGGGGGCGGTGATCGGTCATAAGCGATGCGGCCTTAAAGACCATTTGGCCGAGGGGGAAGCGGTTTGGCCTCCCCCTCCAACCAGCACTCAGGCCGCTTCGGTAACCGCCTTGCCGCTCCAGTCGATGCGGCGGGTGGCGTACATCACCCCGGCCAGCGCCACGAACAGCAGCACTGACCCGATCAGCAAGCTGAACGCTTCCAGCCCGAGCAAGATGTAGAGCATCGCATAGAGCCCGATCAGCAGGCCGCCGATGACGTAGCCGCGCTTCCAGCTGCCCAATACCGCCGCCGAATAAGCCGTGTTGAGCCCCGCGATCGCCACCGACGCGACAATGTACGCCGCGGTGAAGCCGATCACTTCGGCGAAGGCCAGGAGCAGCACGAAGAACAATACGATCGCCGCGCCCATCAGCAGATATTCGACCGCGGTCACCCGCACCCCGCCGATGATGTCGAACATCAGCAGCGCGAGAAAGGTGAAGCCGATGAACAGGAAGCCGTACTTGGTCGCGCGATCGACCCGCGAATAAAGGTCGACCGGCTGGATCAGGCCGATCGAGGCGATGTCGGCGCTTTCGTTACGCGCTACGACCAGGTCGTCGTCGACGCCGTCGGGCGCGGACTGCGTAATGTTGCTTTCGCCCTTGTTGCCGGTCGAGACGAGCGAGCGACCAAGCGCGAGATTGCCGATCCGGTAATCGGCGGCGAAGCCTTTCTCGTCGACCCGCCGAGCGCCGGGCAGGAAGGAGCCGCCGAACGACGGATTGGCCCAGGCGCTGGTCACCTTCCAATGGGTGTCGCCGGCGTGCGGCGCCAGCGTCAGCGAGCCATTGCCGCGAAAGCCATAATCGAATTCGACCAGCATCGACTTGCCGGTCAGGCTGGCGGCATCGACGAACGCGAAGAAGCCCTTGCCCGGCCCGCTTCCGCCGCCCGGCTGGAGCTTGAGCGCGCGTCCTTCAATGCCGACCTTGGGATTGGCGCCGAGCCCGCGCGGATCGGAAAGGCCGAAGCGCAATTCGGCGCGACCAAGGTCGAGTTTCGCCGGATCGACGCCGTAGCGCGCGAGGTCGGTCGGGAAGGCGAAGCGTGCGGCGCCGGTCGCCTTGGCGTCATAGACCACCGCTTCGTAGATCGAGCGCTTGCGCAATTGCGGGTCGATCCGCGTCGCAAGCTCCACCGCTTCTGGCTCGAGCGTCAGTTCGCGCACCACTTCCTGGGTGCGGGTCACCGCAGTGCCGGAGGTGGTCGAGGTTTCGGTGGTCGTCTGACGATAGGGAATGACCAGCACCGGCCCGCTCATCGCCTGGGCGCCGCCCCAGCCTTCGGTGATCGACGATGCGGCGGCCTCGCTCTGGCTCTGGCGGTCGTAGACCAGCAGCCAAACCGAGAAGATCGGTATGGCCAGCGCCATTCCGATCAGGATCGCAAACAGCAGTTTGCGGCCCGGCGATTTCTCTCCGTCCGATGCGTACATTACGTCGACTCCCATGGTTGGAACTCGGTTCGTCTACGATAATGCACGGTTCGTCGTCAACCGTTCGTCGATAAATATGCACGGTTGGGCGCAGCATAGGTCTTTTGGACCAACGCATTTTTAAGATATTTCCGATGATTTCAACTGACGAAGGGCGCGCGCGGGGGCGCTATTTGGTCGGCATGCCAGACGGCTTTTTTTGATGCTTTTCCGGCACAGCCGAACGCCGCAAAGAGGCTTCCGAGAAAATATCGCCGTGAGCGCTTGGGAGCAGTGCGGTGGCTTCCATCGTCAAATAGTCCGCGCCGTCCGAACCCTTAATCGTTTGGGCGACAATCGCTCCGACCAGATCAATATCGTAGGTCCGGATGCCGCCATCATCGACCTTGATCTCAATCCGGTCCACCTTGCCAAATCGACCAGGCTCACGGCCTTGGAAACGCATAGCGGCGACCGTGATAGTAGCGTCCACACCGCAGGCAGTTTGGGCAACTCGCTCATTCGAGACGCGCTTTCCTGTTGCGATCTCGAGCACGGTTCCAATGCCCTTCCCGCAGTCGGCGACAAGCCGAAAAAGCGGCGTCTCTACCCGATGAAGCTGGCCACGGTGAAATTCTGCGCCCCACTCACTGACCCGGCCGCGATTCGCGGTGTTCGCCTCATTCCAAGTGAACACGCTATAAGCGGAAGTCGGGCTGCGCGACCGATCGACCACAGCCTGCGCTTTCTCATCGATCGTCGATGCCTGGAGACAGCTCCCTGCAAAGATCGACGAAATCGCTATCAAAGCGGCCCTCATCAATACACCCGCGCCTTGGGTTTGATGTAG
>JBKJNP010000107.1:0-4079 GCA_046593565.1 Sphingomicrobium sp.
GAATGGCGCGAGTGACGGGACTTGAACCCGCGGCCTCCGGCGTGACAGGCCGGCGCTCTAACCAACTGAGCTACACCCGCTAATGATTGCGTGGGCGGGCAACTAGGTCAGCCCCCCTTCACTGTCAACGGGCTGTCAGCGGTCCTGGTCGGCTTTTTCATCATCCTCGCCGACATGGGTCAATGTGCCGTCCTCGAACAGGAAGCCGGCGATGTCGGGTGTGCCCGCTGCGGCGAACACCGTCTTGAGGATGATCAGCAGCGGAACCGCTAGCAACGCCCCAGTCGTCCCCCACACCCACGCCCAGAAACTCAGCGCGACCAGGATCAACAGCGGGTTCACTTCGATCTTCTTGCCGACGATCATCGGGGTGATGGCATTGGCCTCGACCGTGTGCATGGCGAGGAAGATGGCGGGCGGGAGCAGCGCCGACCAGACGTCAGGAAAGCTCATCAGGCCGCCGACGAACAGCAAAAGCGCCGCGACCACCGGGCCGAGATAGGGGATATAGTTGAGCACCGCGACGATCCCGCCCCACATCAACGGCGACGGCATTCCCAGACCCCACAGGATCAGCGCGGTAAGCGCGCCAAGCGTGACGTTGATGACGGTAATCGTGCCAATGTAGGTCGAGGTTGCCTCGACCACTTCCTGGATCACCCGCGCGGTGGTCATCGCGCCTTCGAAGCTGCCACGGCTCTTGATCGTCCGGCGACGCATGCTGGTCCAGCCCGAGAGGAAGAAATAGATCACCAGCAAGGCGAAAAACAGCTGAATCGCGGCGTGCGGGGCCGAGGCGGTGATCAGGCCGAGCATCGAATTGGGCGTGGCGATCCGCACTTCGCGCCCCGCACCCTCGGTCGAGGCGGCGATCTGCGACAATGTCTTGTCGATGAATTTCTCGAGATTATTGTACAGGTCGAGCAACGGAGCGAGCGTCACCCGCACCTGGTCGATCCGGTCGGGCACTTTGGCTACCCAGTCGATCGCCGGCATCACGATCGAGGCGATGGCGAAGGTCGCGGCGGCCAGGAAAATGATCACGCACAGCCCGGCGGCGATGCGCGGCCCGACCCCGCGCCGCTCGAACCATTCGAGCATCGGCACCAGCGCGATGGCGACAACCAGCGCGGCGGTTACCGGCAGGAAGAACTCCGCCCCGGCCCGAAGCGCGAAGGGAAGCGCGATCACCAGCCCGATCCCGCCCAGCAAATTGAGCGAGGCGAGCAACCGCACGCGCTTGGCCTCGAGCGTCTCGGCCTCGCTCGGCGCGGCGGGTGCGATCGCTTTTGTCCGGGTCTTGCGGGGCACGGTCATAAACCATGCTTATCCGGCGTTGCCCGCTTCATCCAGTCGTTTCGAGCGCGGCAATGTGATGTCGATCGAAAGTGGTTGACACTTTTGCCTGGCAAGACGCGTTATGCAGCGAATGTTCGATCCAACTTTGCTCAATCAGCTGTCGGAGGGAGTGATCGTCGCGGACCGCGACGGGAAGTTGACGTTCGTCAACCAAGCGGCGGAGCGCCTGCACGGAGTCAATGCGCTCGACGTCGCGCCCGATGCCTATAGCGAAACCTATCATCTCTTCACCGAAGATGGTGATCCCTATCCCTTCGACCAACTGCCATTGGCGCGTGCCGTGCTTCATGGCGAAACTGTCGACGATGCTCGATGGCGGATCCGGCGACCCGACGGCAGCGAGATTTTGGCGATTGGCAGCGCCCGCCCGCTGTTCAGGGACGACGAGCGGATCGGAGCGATCCTGACCCTGCGCGACGACACGGCCCGCCATTCAGCCGAAGCCGCCTTGCGCATGAGCGAGGAACAGACCCGGCTGGTACTCAATACCGCGCCGGGAGCATTTTATTCGGTTGATCGGGAGGGAATCACGACGCTGGTCAGCCGCGGGTTCATCGAGATGATGGGGTTTAAAACCGAATCCGACGCCATCGGCCAGAAGCTCCACGCGCTCATCCATCATAGTCACCCCGATGGCTCCCATTATTCGGTCGATCAATGCCCGATCTACCAATGCGCTTCGGCAGGGATTTCGGCCCACGTTCCCGATGAGGTGTTTTTTCGGGTCGACGGGTCGCCAGTCCCGGTGGAATATTGGGTGTCGCCGATCATGTCTGACGACGTCCATGTCGGCGCGACCTGCACCATCCTCGACCTGACCGACCGCAAAACTGCGGAACTGGCGCTCAAACGGCTTAACGAGACGCTCGAGGAACGGGTTGAACAAGAGGTCGCGCGGCGAACCGAGGCGGAAGATGCCCTCCGCCAGTCGCAGAAGATGGAAACGATCGGGCAGTTGACCGGGGGCATTGCTCACGATTTCAACAACCTCCTCCAGATCATTAGCGGCAATCTCGATATCCTCCGCCGTTCGATCGGCGAGGATTCGCCGCGACTGAGGCGATCGGTTGAAAATGCGGCGCGCGGCGCCGACCGCGCTGCGATCCTGACCCAGCGCTTGCTCGCTTTCTCGCGGCGTCAGCCACTCTCGCCCAAAGTTATCGATCCAAACAAATTGGTGTCGGGCATGTCCGAGATGCTGCATCGGACGATCGGCGAAACGATCCAGGTTCAGACAATCCTCGGATCAGGTTTGTGGGCGGTCGAGGTCGATCCCAATCAGCTCGAAAGCGCGCTCCTCAATCTCGCGGTCAATTCGCGCGACGCAATGCCCGAGGGTGGCAAGATGACGGTCGAGACCACCAACGCCCATCTCGACCGCGACTATGCGATGCGCAACAGCGGCGTATCGGCAGGCCAATATGTGCTGATTTCAATTTCCGACAGCGGCACTGGCATGGACCCGAGCACCGCCGACCGCGCCTTCGACCCGTTTTTCACCACCAAGGATGTGGGCAAGGGCACGGGCCTTGGGCTCAGCATGGTTTATGGCTTCGTCAAGCAATCGGGCGGGCACCTCAAAATTTATTCGGAATTGGGTCAGGGCACCACGATTAAAATCTATCTGCCAAGGCACCACGGCCCCCTTGACCAACCCGATGATGGCGCCGCCGACCAGCTCGCGCCCCAAGGGATCGATGGCGAGACGGTCCTGGTGTGCGAAGACGATGAGGACGTTCGTGCCTTTTCCGCACAGGCTCTGCGCGACCTTGGCTACCGGGTGATCGAAGCGGCCGACGGCGCAACGGCATTGCGCCTGCTCGAGGCCGATGACGGCCAGATCAATCTCTTGTTTACCGACGTTGTCCTTCCCGGTGGGCTGGACGGGCGGGTGGTGGCCGAACGCGCGCGCCAGTTGCGGCCCGGCCTCAAAATCCTGTTCACCACCGGCTATGCCCGCAATGCGATTGTGCATCAGGGCCGCCTAGACCCGGGTGTCGAACTGTTGTCCAAGCCGTTCGCTTATGCCGATTTGGCGGCCCGGGTCCGCGATTTGCTGGACGGCGATTAGGCAGAATTCACTGCCTAAACCTGGCTCATCCGATCTTGCTCAACGTTACTTGCGACCGAGCCCAAATGCAGCTGAAGAGTCCGTCTTTCCGGATAGCCTGTCGAGTGGTTTGCCTTTCATTTCGGCTAACCGAAGGAGAAAGCCGTCGGGCAGGCACCGTAGCGATTGGGGATCGTGCTGCCCTTGCGCGCCAGCATCAGCAGCAATTGCCCGAACAGCAGCAGGGTCACCGCGGCATAGCCAAGCGCGACGATCTTGCCGAGGAAGCTGCCGAACAGCACCAGCAACGGCGAGGCGAGCAACAACAGGCACGGCACCAGCAATTCGCGCCCCGAGCGATTGACGTCGTGCAGCCGGCGGATCGCGACCGACACCTGCGGCACGAACAGCAGCAAGCCGGTCAGCATCGCCACCGGCCCGCCGAGATAGCCGCCGCCAAATATCGTATCGACCAACCGGGCGACCGCCTGCGCGATCAAGACGAAAAAGAAGAAGGTCCAGAATTCGGCGCGCGAGGCGCGGCCTTTGAAATCGGCATATTTCTTCAGCGACTGAATGATCTGTTCGAACGCACCCACGACCCACTCCCACGCAAAACAACGGACGATGACTGGCCTAGGCACAGCCAACTAACAAGAAATTAATGCTG
>JBKJNP010000144.1:0-6504 GCA_046593565.1 Sphingomicrobium sp.
TCTGCAATCAGGGCCCGCTCGATCGCCTTGACCAATCGACCGCGCAATTTGCGGTCGGCATAAGGTTGCCTCTGGCTGTCCTGTACCAACAGATTGTCGATCGCCATGCCATCGCGACTGGTGTGGATCCGGGCGTCGATGATCGACGCGCCGGCCCCTGCCAGCGCCGCCGCAACGCGGTAGAACAGCCCCGGCCGGTCGGCGGCGAAAATGCTGATGCGGGTCGCGCCCGATCCCGGCTCCTCGGCCGCGACCACGCTCGGCGCCATCTCGCCGATCCGCGATTCTGCCACCGCAATCTGGCGCGCATTGGCCAATTGCCACGCCTTGGGTTCGGCCAGCCAGTAACTGTCCGGCAGCCGCCGCGCATGGGCCCGCGCCGCCGCCGCCGACCAGCCCAGCTCGGCCGCCAGCTCGGCCTGTTTCGCTGCCACCTGCGCGCTCCGCCCGCGTTGCTTGTGGCCAAGTCGAAGCCGTTCCTCGGCGGCGTCGTAGAGCGAGCGTAGCAACTGTCGCTTCCACTCGTTCCACGTGCCCGGTCCGACCGCGCGAATATCGACCACGGTCAGCATCAGCAGCAGCCGCAGCCGTTCTGGGCTCTGCACCGCGCCGACGAAATCCATGATTGTCTTGGGGTCGGCCAGGTCGCGCTTGAACGCGGTCGCGCTCATCAGCAAATGGTTGCGCACCAGCCAGGCGACGGTCTCGGTCTCGGCCGGGTCGAGCCCGAACCGCGGGCCCAGTTCCTGCGCCACAGTCTCGCCCAGCACGCTATGGTCGCCGCGCCTTCCCTTGGCGATGTCGTGCAATAGCACCGCGACATACAGCACGCGGCGCGACCCCAATTGGCGGAACAGCGCGGTCGACAAGGGATGATCCTCGGCCAGTTCGCCGCGCTCGATCCGCGCCAGCAATCCGATCGCGCGGATCGAATGTTCGTCGACCGTATAATGGTGATACATGTCGAACTGCATCTGCGCGACGACCCGGCCGAAGTCGGGCACGAATCGACCGAATACCCCCGCTTCGTTCATCCACCGAAGTACCAGGTCGGGCGCCTTCAGGCTGGTCAGCACCTCAATGAAGAAAGCGTTGGCCACCGGGTCGTCGCGCACCGTGTCAACGCTGCGGGCATCGCGTTGTGCCGCGCGCATTGCCTTGGGGTGGATCTCCAGCCCCTCGCGCGCTGCCAGCGCAAACAGTTCGACCAGTCGCACCGGATCGGCGGCGAGAAAGTCGTCGCCGGGGATCGAAAGCCGGCCACGGTCGAGGCAAAAGCCATGCAATTTGGCTGGTCGGCGGCGAAAGGTCGGAAGCGCGAAGCGCCGCCCCTTGACCGCCACCTGCTCGTCCAGCTGGGCAAGGAAGATCCCGGTCAGGTCGCCGACCGCTTTCGCCTGCAAAAAATAGAATTGCATGAAGCGCTCGACCGCCGATTTGCCCGGCCGTTCGGCATAGCGCAGCGCTTTTGCGATTCCGGTCTGGCTGTCGAACCCCAACCGTTCTTCGGGCCGACCGGCGGCAAGGTGAAGATGGCAGCGCACCGACCAGAAGAAGCGCTCGGCGCGCTCGAACCGGCGATATTCCGCCGCGCTCAATAGTCCGCGTTCGACCATCTCTTCGGGCGCCACGATGCCGAACAGGTGGTTGGCGATCCAGTAGAGCGTATGCAGATCGCGCAAACCGCCCTTGCCGTCCTTGACGTTGGGCTCGACCAGGTAACGGCTGTCGCCACTGCGCACATGGCGGATGTCGCGCTCGGCCAGCTTGGCGGCGACGAACGCTTTCCCTGCGCCCGCAACCACTTGCTTGCGGAAGCGCGCATTGGCGGCGTCGAACAGCGCGGTGTCGCCCCATATCCAGCGCGCCTCGAGCATCGCTGTGCGGATGCTCATGTCGTCCTTGGCCAGCGCGATCAGCTCATCTTTGGTCCGGACCGCATGACCGACCTTCAGCTTCAGGTCCCACAACGAATAGAGGGTCGCCTCGACCAGCGGCCCCGCCGCCTCCGCATCCTCGGGCCGCACCAGGAACATCAGGTCGATGTCGCTATATGGCGCCATCTCGCCGCGCCCGGTCCCGCCCAGCCCGACCAGCGCGATCCGGGCGGCAACCTCGCTCCCGATCCGCGCTGCCGCCGCGTCAAACGCCAGCCGCACCAACTGGTCAGCCAGGAAAGCGTAGGATGCCGCAGCCATCCGTCCACGGGCCGGCTCGGCTTCCAGACGCCGCGCAACTTCGGCGCGGCCATGCGACAGCGCCTCGGCCAAGATCGCCCCTACCGTGTCGGGCGCCGCCGCGATCCGGTCTGCCACCACCCGCCGATCAAGGATCGCGCGCCGGTCGGCGATCAGGTCAAACCGCGGGGCCGGCATTAGGGCTGTGCCTCAGCGATCCTTTTCAGTTCATATAGGGCTTCGAGCGCTTCGCGCGGACTAAGCTGGTCGGGATGGATTGCGCCCAGCGCTTCGACCAGCGGGTCGGTGGCAACTTCTGGCTCGGCGACCGCGGCGAACAGGGGGAGGTCGTCGAGCCCCGCGGCGATCCCGCCGGTGGCATCCCGTCCGGCTTCCAGCTTGGCCAGCACCGATTTGGCCCGCGCCACAACCGCCGGCGGCAAGCCGGCCAGCCGCGCCACCGCAATGCCGTAGCTGCGGTCGGCGGGTCCCTCGGCCAGTTCGTGGAGCAGGACCAGGTCGCCTTTCCATTCGCGCGCCCGGACATGGTGCAGCGACAAGGCATCGCAGCGGTCGGCGAGCCGGGTGAGCTCGTGATAATGGGTCGCGAACAGGGTCCGCGCTTTCACCTCGTCGTGCATCGCCTCGACCACCGCCCAGGCGATGGCGAGGCCGTCATAGGTCGAGGTCCCGCGCCCGATTTCGTCGAGGATCACTAAACTGTGCGGCGTCGCCTGCGCCAGGATCGCGGCGGTCTCGACCATTTCGACCATGAAGGTCGATCGCCCCCGCGCCAGATTGTCCGACGCTCCAACCCGGCTGAACAAGCGGTCGACCAGCCCGATTTTTGCAGCGGCGGCCGGGACGAAGCAGCCAGATTGAGCCAGCAATACGATCAGCGCCGCCTGCCGCAGGAAGGTCGACTTGCCGCCCATGTTTGGGCCCGTGATCAGCCACAGCCGATCCTTCGGCCCAAGCGCGAGGTCGTTGGCGATGAACCGCTCGCCATTCGCGCCAAGCGCCGCCTCGACCACCGGGTGGCGTCCGCCCTCGATCTCCAGGCACGGCTGTTCGGTCAGGCTCGGCGCGCTCCACTGGCCCTCGGCGGCGCGCGCGGCATTGCCCGCGGCGACATCGATCCGGGCCATTGCATCGGCGGTGGCACCGATCCGTTCCGCCTTCGCCACCGCAAGTGCAGTCAATTCCTCGAGGTGCGCCGCTTCGCCGGCCAGCGCATGCCCGCCGGCCTCGACCACCCGGCTCGCCTCGGCGTGGAGATCGGTCGAGTTGAACCGCACCACCCCGGCCAATGTCTGGCGGTGGGTGAAGCCGCTGTCGGGCGCCATTAGCCGGTCGGCATGGCGCGCGCTGACCTCGACATGATAACCGAGCACTGCATTGTGACGGATCTTGAGCGTCGTCACGCCGGTCGCCTCGCGATACTTGGCTTCGAGCGCCGCAATCGCCCGCCGCCCGTCGCTGCTCGCGCTGCGCAAGGCGTCGAGCGCGGGGTCATAGCCCTCGGCGATATAGCCGCCCTTGGCCGCATCGATCGGCGGTTCGGCCACCAGCGCCGTACCCAGTCGGTCGGTCAGCTGCGCATGCCCGCCAAGGTCCGGCAACAACGCGCTAAGCAATTGAGGAGGCTGCTCTTTTCGTTCGAGCTCCTCCCTCAGCTGCGCCGCGCTAACCAGCCCGTCGCGCAGCTGGGCCAAGTCCCTCGGCCCCCCTCGGCCCGCCACCAGCCGCCCCAGCGCCCGCGACAAATCATATGATGCTCGCAGTGCGACCCGAATGATTTCGCGGTGCACTTGGTCATCGAAAAAATGCCCCACCAGCGCCAGCCGCGCCTCGATCTTCGCCCGGTCGGTCAGCGGCGCCGACAGGTCGCTCGCCAGCATCCGCCGCCCCGCCGCGGTAACGCAGCGGTCGATCTCCCCGAGCAAACTCCCGGCCAACGTCCCGCTCGCCGACCGGCAAATCTCTAGGCTGTCCCGCGTCGCGGGGTCGATCGCGACATGCCCCCCGCGCTGGATCCGCCGCGGTGCCGAGAGGAATTGACCCGCCGCTTTCTGGGTCGCGTCGAGATAGGCCAGCAAGCCCCCCGCCGCGGCCAGCTCGGCCCGCCCTGGATCGCCAAATCCGTCGAGGCTCGCCACCCCGAACCGCGCCTTCAACGCCCGCTCGCCGGCGATGCTTTCGAACCCGCCCTTGCCGGGGCCGGTGGCGATCCCTGGCACCTTCTCTTCGGCGATCGTCTCGGCCGGGGCCAACCGCGCCAGCTCGGATTTCAGTTCGCCAGGGCCGCACAGCACCAGCTCGAACCGCCCGGTCGAAATGTCCGCCGCGGCAATGCCCCATTCGTCGCCGACCTTGGCCACCGCCGCCAGCCAGTTGGCTGCGGCCGGAGCGAGCAGCGCTTCCTCAGTCAGGGTGCCGGGCGTTACCAGCCGAACGATCGCGCGATTGACGAGCGCCTTCGACCCGCGCGCTTTCCTTGCTTCGGCCGGGCTCTCGATCTGCTCGGCGATGGCGACGCGGTGCCCGGCGCGGATCAGCCGCGCGAGATAGCTTTCCGCCGCATGGACCGGCACCCCACACATCGGGATCGGTTCGCCGCCATCGGCGCCGCGCTTGGTCAGCGCGATATCGAGCGTCGCCGCTGCGGCCTTGGCGTCATCGAAGAATAATTCGAAGAAATCACCCATGCGGTAGAAAAGCAAGGCGTCGGCCGCCTCGGCTTTCAAGGCGTGATATTGCGTCATCATCGGCGTTGGTGCGTCGGATCGGGCCATGCATCGGTCGTAGCGCCAAAGCGAAGGGCAGGCGAGGGTGACTCTTTGAGCGAGAAGCCGCTAAAGCCCGTCGCCATGAACGAAAGCAACGTCAAATTCACGCGCGACGAAGCGCTTGATTTCCACTCGCGCGGGCGCCCGGGCAAGATCGAGATCATTGCGACCAAACCGATGGCGACGCAGCGCGACCTGAGCCTTGCATATTCGCCGGGGGTCGCTGTCCCGGTCGAGGAAATCGCCAAGGATCCGAGCAAGGCCTATGATTATACCGCCAAGGGCAATTTGGTCGCGGTCATCTCCAACGGTACCGCGATTCTCGGGCTCGGCAATCTTGGCGCTCTGGCTTCGAAGCCGGTGATGGAAGGCAAGGCGGTATTGTTCAAGCGCTTCGCCGACGTCGATTCGATCGATCTCGAAGTCGATACCGAGGACGCGCAACGGTTCATCGAATGTGTCGAATTGCTTGCGCCGAGTTTTGGCGGGATCAACCTCGAGGATATCGCTGCTCCCGAATGCTTCATCATCGAGGCCGCGCTTAAGGAGCGGATGAACATTCCGGTGTTCCATGACGACCAGCATGGCACCGCGATCATCACCGCCGCCGGGCTGATCAACGCCTGCCACCTGACCAATCGCGAATTGAAGGACATCAAGGTGGTGGTCAACGGCGCCGGCGCCGCGGCGATTGCTTGCACCGAATTGATCAAGGCGATGGGTGTCCCTCACGCCAGCGTCATCATGTGCGACCGCAAGGGACCGCTCTATCCCGGGCGGGAGGGGATGGATCAGTTCAAGTCGGCCCATGCCGTCCCGACCGAAGCACGCAGCCTGGCCGAAGCCTTGAATGGCGCCGACGTTTTCCTCGGCCTGTCCGCCGCGGGCGCGCTCAAGCCCGAAATGGTGATGGGCATGGCGCTATCGCCGATCATTTTCGCAATGGCCAATCCCGATCCCGAGATCACCCCGCCCGACGCCAAGGCGGCTCGGCCCGACGCGATCGTCGCCACCGGCCGCTCGGACTATCCCAACCAGGTAAACAACGTCCTCGGCTTCCCGTTCATTTTCCGCGGCGCGCTCGATGTCCGCGCGACAACGATCAACGAGGAGATGAAGATCGCCGCTGCCAATGCGCTGGCCGAACTCGCGCGCGAGGCGGTACCCGAAGAAGTCGCCGCAGCCTATGGTGGGCAGGTTCACAGCTTCGGCCCCGATTACATCATCCCAGCGCCATTTGACCCGCGATTGATCGAGGTGATTCCGGCGGCGGTGGCCCAGGCGGCGATGGCGACCGGGGTCGCGCAGAAACCGATCGCAGACATGACCGCCTATCGCCAGTCGCTGCGGGCGCGGTTGAACCCGACCGTGTCGGCGATGAGCTTGGCTTATGAAGCGGCGCGGTCGAACCCAAAGCGGGTGCTGTTCGCGGAAGGCGAAGAACCCAACGTCTTGCGCGCCGCAATCGCCTTCAAGGAAGGCGGGTTCGGCACGCCGGTGCTGGTCGGGCGCGACGAAGTCTATGACCAGTTGCGCGA
>JBKJNP010000164.1:0-5213 GCA_046593565.1 Sphingomicrobium sp.
GAGCGCGCTTGAGGTGAGAGCGCCGCGCATCATGCGCTCCCAGTCGTGGGGACTCTACCGCGATTTCTTCGACATTTTCGGAATGATGATGCTCGGCATGGCCTTCTTCAAGCTCGGTGTGCTGACGCTTGAGCTGCGCACCCGAACCTATCTCGCGATGATGGGCGTGGGCTATGCCATTGGTCTGGCGGTCAACATCGCCGAAGTTCGCTGGATAATGGACCACAACTTCAGCATGCTCGCTTATGATCAGTCCGCGATCACCTACGACGTAAGCCGGCTGGCGATGACGATGGGCCATCTTGGCGCGCTGATGCTGTTCCTTCGCTCCGGTATCCTGCCGTTCGTGCGGCGATCGATGGCGGCGGTGGGGCGAATGGCGCTGACCAATTACCTCACACATTCGGTCGTCGCGCTGGTGATCTTCGTATTGCTCGGCTGGTGGGGAGCGCTGGAGCGGCACCAGCTGTATTACATCGTCGCGGCGGTCTGGGCGGTGCAATTCGTGCTGAGCCCGATCTGGCTCAAGCATTATCACTTCGGGCCGGTCGAATGGCTGTGGCGCTATCTGACCTATGGCAAGAAGCCCGCGTTCGCCAAAGACCCGTCACCGCGGTTGGCGGAACCGGTGGCGGCCTGATCTAGACCGCGACCAGCGCGTCGATCGCGCCTTGTAGGATGTGGGCTGCGGCATGGGCGTCAATGCGGGTGGCGCGTTTGGCGCGGCTCATGTCGGCGTCGATCATCACCCGCTCGACCGCGACCGTCGACCAGCGTTCGTCCCACAGCAGCACGGGCATTTCCAGGGGTAACAGATTGCGGGCGAAGGCGCGGACCGACTGGGTGCGGGGGCTATCGCTGCCGTCCATGTTCAAGGGCAGGCCGACGACCAGCCCGACAATCGAATGGCGGGAGATGAACGCGCGGAGGGTCGCGAGGTCGGCGGTAAATTTGGTGCGGGTGATCGTCTCCGCCGCCGTCGCAAAACTCCAGCTGGCGTCGCAGGTGGCGAGGCCGATGGTCTTGGTGCCGACATCGAGGGCAGCCAAGCGCCCGCCGGACAAGGGCATGACGGCGCGATATTCGGCAGCGGCCAGGAAAATCATCGCGCCGCCCGGAACGCCGGCCGGAATGCCCTTAGGCGCCGCGCGGCATCGGCGCGGATCGACCCCCAGAACAAAGCATAATCGAACGGATGATAATTGTTGCCGGGCAGGACGAAGCCGCCCGCGGTGGGCAGATTGCCGCTGACCAGCAGCAGGCCATCATCGCACATCGCGCCGACCTGGGCGGTGGCCAGCGTGGCGGTCGAATAATCGGCCGAGGGCACAAGCGTGCCGAGGTTGGACATGGCCGGGGCCGCCCCGCCAGCGGTGCCGGTGATCGGATTGACGCACACCATGTCGCGGCGCTGGCGGACGATCCCGTTTGACGCTTTGGTGCCGACCCAGGCGTCCATCACCAGCGCCGGATTGGCCGGCTCGGCAAAGCTCTGCCACGACAATATGCAGCCGGTCTCCTGTGGAGCGGCGCAGGCCGTGCGGTTCATCAGCGGAAGATCGGCGGTGGCCGACAGCGGCCAGCCTACAACATAGGCCGCGACCAGCCGATCCTTGAGCACATCGCGGCGGTCGGCGAGGAGGCGCGACAGATGCAGCGCGCCCTGGCTGTGCCCGGCCAGGATCAATGGCCTGCCCGCTGGCTGAGCGGCGAGAAAGGTGTCGAACGCCTTGAGGACGTCGCGATAGGCGAGGTCGAGCGCCTGGCTGGCGTCGGCGCTCTTGAGCAGGAAGGCCCCGAACGCCGCCTGGCGATAGCGCGGCGCCCATACGTCGGACACCTCGTTGAAGGCGCTCGCCTGGCTGCGGACGAAGGTCTGGGTGCGGCCCTCGCTGGTTGGATCGGGGATGACCGCGGCATTCCATTGGGCACGCTCAAGATAAGTGGTCGGGTGGATGTAGAAGGTCGCCGCATCGCGCGGGCGAAGGACTGGTGGCGGCGCGGGCGTGCCGTCGGCGGAATCCGGCCGCCATTCGGCAAGGTTGGATCCGGCGCCAGGGCGCGCCAGCCAATAAGCGGCATCGGCATAATCGGGGCCTGAATCGCCCGGCGGCGGGGCCTGGAAATGGCCCTGGGGCGTGGCCTGCTTGATGAGGAAGGTCGCGCCATATTGGTAGAACAGGAACGCGCCCGCCACCGCGAGCAGGGTGAGCAGGAAGACACAGCCAAGGAAGCGACGAGCAAGCATGGCGCGGCCTCTATGGGGTCGGGCGCCCAGCGGCAAGCTTGCCGCCACGCGCGGCGCGACTAAGGTTGGAAAAGGGGAGACACGATCATGACCATGCGCCAGGATTCGGGGACCGAGGATTGGCCGCTGCGGCCGTGGATCATGGCGGCAATCTGCGCGGTCGCTGGGCTGCTGTTCCACCTGCTGAGCGATCATCCCTTTGCCGAACCGCTCGCCGCGTGGCGGCAAGCTGGCGCGACCTTCGTGGTGATCGCCACCGTCGCCTTTGTGCTGACGGTCGAACAGAAAAGGTGGCTGTGGTCGCTATATTTCGCGCTCGGCTGGGGCGTGGTGATCGCAATGGTCGGCTGGTTCACGGCGGAATATAATCACAAGCCGACGATCTTCGAATGGCCATTCCTGTCGGGCATTTTCGCGGTGCTGCTGGCCGCGCCCTTGTTCCAGACAATGCGCGATGAGGGCGCTCGGCGATTGCCCTATCGGCGGCTGCACGGCCATGCCTGGACCGATGCGGTGATCGGCGCGGCAAGCCTGGTGTTCGTCGGGATTGCGTGGCTGCTGGCGTGGCTGATCGCCAGCCTGTTCGACCTGATCGGGATCGAGCAAATCAAGAAATTGGTCGAGGAAGACTGGTTCGGCGCGATGCTGTCGGGGTTTTCCTTCGGCGCGGCGGTGGGATTGCTTCGAGAGCGCGATGCGCTGGTGGGCATGCTCCAGCGACTGGTGATGGTTATATTGTCGGTACTCGCCCCGGTGCTGGCCGTGGCGCTGATCGGATTCATCGCCTCGGTGCCATTTACCGGCCTCGACGAACTATGGGAATCAGTGATTCCGGCGACCCCGCTGATGCTGGTCGCGGCGGCGGGGGCGATCCTGCTTGCCAATGCGGTGATCGGCGATGGCGAGGAGGACAAGCCCGCCAATCGCGTGCTGCGCTATGCCGCGCCGGCCTTGGTCCTGACGGTGCTGCCGCTGGCGATCATCGCCGCGATTTCGCTGGCGCAGCGGATCGGCCAGCATGGCTGGACCCCGGAGCGGATCTGGGGGGTCGTCGCGGTCGGGGTTGCGATTATGTACGGACTGGCGGGCTGGTGGTCGGTGGTGAAGGGCCGCGCGAGCTTCGACAATCTGCTTCGACCGCTTCAGACCCGGATGGCCTTGACCTTATGCGCGGTGGCGCTGCTCCTGGCGCTGCCGATCGTCGATTTCGGCGCGATCAGCGCGCGGTCGCAGCTGGCGCGGGTGGAAAATGGATCGGTCAGGGCCGACGAATTTGACTGGGCGGCGATGGCTTTCGACTTCGGACCGTCGGGGCGCGAGCGGCTTGAGCAGGTGGCGAAGGGCGGGGCTGCCGACCAGCGCAAGTTTGCGGCGGCGGCGCTGAAGGAGAACAACCGCTACACGATCGCGTCTGCCACCGAGGCCCGCCGCGAGGGACGCCAGATTGCCGGGCGGCTTCGCTTGGCCACGCCCGACATCGTGATCACCGACGAATTGCGCGAAAAGATCGGTGCGGAATATGCGTGCCGCAGTAAGGACGACCATTGCGTGCTGATGCGGATCGGGGAGGGGCGCTATTTACTGGTTTCGACCTCGGGCAAGCAAAAACGGGTTTCGTCGAGCGTGATCGACCTAGCGGATAACGACAAGAAAGACGAACCGCTGGATATTCTCGGTGAGAAAAACCGCGTCGAGGGTGTCGATCTGGCGACCTCACGGATCGAGGTTCGCGCGGTTCAGCGGCGGCAGCTCTATGTCGATGGCAAGCCGTCGGGCGAGCCTTTCGAATAGCGGCGCTTGAAGGGGTGGGGGCGGGCTGCTAGCCGCGCCTCATGTCTGTCAATGAAGAACAAGTGCGCCATGTCGCCAAGCTCGCCCGGCTCGCGCTGAGCGATGCCGAGATCGACAAGATGGTGCCCGAACTCAACAATATCCTCGGCTGGGTCGAGCAGTTGGGCGAGGTGAATACCGACGGGATCGAGCCGCTGACCGCGGTGATCGACCTCAAGCTGCGGCTGCGCGACGATGTCGTCACTGACGGCGACGTGCGCGACAACGTACTGCTCACCGCGCCGGATGCGCAGCACGGCTTCTTCGCGGTGCCCAAGGTGATCGAATAGTGTCCGAGCTTACCACCAAGACGATTGCCCAGCTTCGCGACGGGTTTCGTGGCGGCGAGTTTTCGGCGCGCGAAATTGCCGAGGGGTTTAATGCCGCGGTGGTTGCCGGGCGGTCGCTCAATGCGTGGACCGTAGAGACTCCGGAGCTGGCGCTGGCGGCGGCGGAGACGGCGGATGCGGCGAAGGCTGGCGGCGAGCTGAAACCGCTGTCGGGCATTCCGCTGGGGATCAAGGATCTGTTCTGCACCGAGGGGGTCGCATCGACCACCGGGTCGAACATCCTGCGCGGGTTCAAGCCGCCCTACGAAAGCACGGTCTCGGGCAAGTTGAAGGCGGCGGGCGCGGGGATGTTGGGCAAGCTCAACATGGATGAGTTTGCGATGGGATCGTCGAACGAGACCAGCGCCTATGGCCCCGTAATCAGCCCGTGGAAGCGCAACGACGGCGGCAATGCGGTCTTGACCCCTGGCGGAAGCTCGGGCGGGTCGGCGGCGGCGGTCGCGGCGGGGATGGCGCCGGGCGTAACCGGGACCGACACCGGCGGCTCGATCCGCCAGCCGGCGGCGTTCGTCGGGATATCGGGGATCAAGCCGACCTACGGACGAGCATCGCGGTGGGGAATCGTGGCGTTCGCAAGCTCGCTCGACCAGGCGGGGCCGATGGCGAAGGATGTCCGCGATTGCGCGATCCTTCTCGAGAATATGTGCGGGTTCGATCCGAAGGATGCGACCAGCCTCGACGAGCCGGTGCCGCAGTGGGAAATGCATTTATCAAGCGGTCTCAAGGGTAAACGCGTCGGTATCCCCAAGGAATATCGGATCGACGGCGTGCCTGCGGAGATCGAT
>JBKJNP010000175.1:0-3536 GCA_046593565.1 Sphingomicrobium sp.
GGGCTGGTGCTGGTGTCGCTGTTCGAAACCCCCGACGATCGCCGCGACATGGTCCAGCTGGCAATCGTCCCGCTCGTGGTCGGCGTCACTGCCCTGGCCTATGTCCGTTGGACCAAGCGCCAGGGGGCGTAGCGGGCTGCCGCCGGTCGGTGCGATGAGCGAGATCCGGATCCTGGTCGATGCAGATGCTTGTCCGGTAAAGGACGAAGTGTATCGCGTGGCGTTTCGGCGCGGGGTTGCCGTCCGCGTGGTGAGCAACATGCGGATGCGGGTGCCCGATCATCCTTTGGTCGAGCGGGTGGTGGTTAGCGACAAGTTCGACGCGGCGGACGACTGGATCGCGGAGACGGCGACGCGTAGGGACGTGGTGATCACCGGCGACATCTTGCTCGCCGACCGTGCGCTGAAAGCGGGCGCTCGCGTCCTCGGCCACAATGGCAAGCCATTCACCAATGCCAGCATCGGCGGCGCGATCGCCACCCGGTCGATCATGGCCGACTTGCGGGTCGGCGGCGATGTCGTCGGCGGCCCGGCACCGTTCGCGAAGGCGGACCGATCGCGGTTTTTGCAGGCGCTCGACGAGGCACTGGTAAGATTGGCGCGGTAGACTGGCGGGTCGCACCGAGTTGGAAGCTGACAAAGATAGCACCCCCATATGCGCGCGAAGTGCGAGGCGAACATCGCGAGCTGGATTGCAAACAGCGCCAACCAGCGATCCCACGCCCAGCCTGACCGCCGCGAAGGCCTGCGTTGAGCGATGTCGAAACGTCCCAATAGTCGCACTCACGACGCGCGAGGGCGCATGCGGGGGCCAGGCGGAGTGGTGGCGGGGGGAGGAGCGGGACGGGAGAAAGAGGGGGCCGAGTCCGAAGACGCGTGCGCCGAATCGTGATGGTCCATCTGCCAGCTTGAAGCAGGCGGAAGCCAAATAGGACAGGGCTTTCGGGATTGGGACGAGGATAGGGCCAGGACGGACGGGCTGTTAGTGCACTGTCACCGTGATCTGCGGGCTGTTAGTGCACTGTCACCGTAATCACGTAATCTGTCACCGTAATCCTATTAGTGCACTGTCACCGTAATCCCGTCCGATTGCCGGACGGTGGCGTTGTGCTGCGCGATCAGCGCGCCGACCGCGAGGCGAGGATCAGTCCGCCGCCGCTCAGCGCTCCTTCTTGGGGCAGTAGGTGCCGCCGCAGGACATGGTCATGTAGGTCTCGCTCTCGATCCGCCAGACACCGTCGATGCGGCGCCATTTGGCGACATAGTCGCCCGCCGCCCAATCCTTGGCCGAGGCCGTATCGACGCCGCGCCAGTGGCCGATTTCGAGCGCCATCGGGCGGATCGACGAGACGCGGATACGGTCGGGTGTGCGGACGTAAATGCCGCGGCTGCGATCGCGCAGGTCCTGCGACCACTTGGCAAGCTGCGCGGCTTTCCCGGCGACCAGATTGCTGTCGGTGCCGGTGAGCAGCTGGACATTGTCGGCGAGTAATGCAGCGATTGCCTTGACGTCGCCGATCGCGATCGCCCGGTTGAATGCGCTGCGCTGCGCCCGGATTTGCCGTTCGGCCTGAGCGGCCCCGTGCGTGGCCGGCTTGGCCTCGACCTTTATGGGCGATGCGGGCGGGGGTGTTTGGGCCGCAAGGGCGGCGGCGAGGAGAAACGCGATCATTTGCCGGCTCGCCGCTTCACTTCGACCAGCAGAATCCTGATCGGGGTGGTGCCGATATTCTGCGTGTCGTGGAGCGGTGAGGGGCCGTTCCATTCGCTGGTGCCGGCGACTTCGTCGAAATCCTTGTGGGTGCCGTCCGGGAAGCCAACGCGCAGTTTGCCGCCGGACAGGACGTGCGCGACGCGCTGCGGGTGGGTGTGGCGGCGGTCTTTCTGGCCGGGGAGAAGTGTATATTCGAGGACACGAACGTCGTCATTCTCGAGCACCAGGCGGAAGTTTTCGGGCGATGCGGTGAGAGCGTCGACTTGCGTCGCGATGACTGGCTGTTGCCCGGCGATCGGAGGCGCGGGGAGCAGCGGCGTCGCGGTCGCCTGAGCCGCGGCGAGGAGCAGCGCGGGGGCAAGCATCATCAACATCCCGCGGGCACGCATTTCCTTGGCACGAACCCCGCCGCCCCGCCTTCGAGCATTGTCGCCACCGCATCGAGCACGCCGGTTTCGCCGCGCCACGCGAGGTAGCGATCATAATGGTCGAAGCTGGTCCATTGCTCGGTCAGGACGATGGTCGAGCGCGCCTCGTCGAGCCACGAGTCGAGGCCGAGGCAGCCGTCATAGGCGCGGGTTTCGGGCAGCGCCTGTTTCAGCGCGGCGGTCAACTCGTCGAGCTTGCCCGGGGCGGCGTGGAATTCAGCGACGACGAATTGCGACATGGCGGCGGTTCCTTCGGTTGGACGCGGTTGAACACCTCAGTCATGCTCGCGCCCGCCGGCACCGATGTAAAGCTCGTTGCCACCCTCGCGGTAGCGCGCGGACATTTCGGCCATGCCGGCTTCGGCGTCCTCGGGGGTGACTTCAGCACTTCCCCCTCGTCCCTCGACTGCGCTCGGGACAGAAGGTTGTGGGTTGGCCTTGGCGAAATCGCGGACCTCCTGCGAGATCTTCATGCTGCAGAACTTCGGGCCGCACATGCTGCAGAAGTGGGCGGTCTTGGCGCCTTCGGCGGGGAGGGTCTGGTCGTGATATTGCTCGGCGGTGTCGGGGTCCAACGACAGGTTGAACTGGTCGCGCCAACGGAAGTCGAAGCGGGCGCGGCTGAGCGCATCGTCGCGCAGTTTGGCGGCAGGGTGGCCCTTGGCTAGATCGGCGGCGTGGGCGGCGAGCTTGTAGGTGACGACCCCGACCTTGACGTCGTCGCGGTCGGGCAAGCCGAGATGCTCCTTTGGGGTGACGTAGCAAAGCATCGCCGTGCCGTACCAGCCGATCATCGCCGCGCCGATGCCTGACGTAATATGGTCGTAGCCAGGGGCGATGTCTGTGGTCAGCGGCCCGAGCGTGTAGAAGGGCGCCTCGCCGCACACCTCGAGCTGTTTCTCCATATTCTCCTTGATCTTGTGCATCGGCACGTGGCCGGGGCCCTCGATCATCACTTGCACGTCGTGCGCCCACGCTTTGTGGGTGAGCTCGCCCAGCGTGTAGAGCTCGGCGAACTGTGCCTCGTCGTTGGCGTCGGCGATGCTGCCGGGGCGCAGGCCGTCGCCCAATGAGAAGGCGATGTCGTAGGCCTTCATGATCTCGCAAATATCTTCGAACCGGTCGTAGAGGAAGCTCTCGCGGTGGTGGGAGAGGCACCATTTGGCCATGATCGAGCCGCCGCGGCTGACGATCCCGGTGACGCGCTTGGCGGCCATCGGGACATAGGCGAGGCGGACCCCGGCGTGGATGGTGAAATAGTCGACCCCCTGCTCGGCCTGCTCGATCAGCGTGTCGCGATAGACTTCCCAGGTCAGGTCCTCGGCGACGCCGCCGACCTTCTCGAGCGCCTGATAAATGGGGACAGTACCGATCGGGACGGGCGAGTTGCGGAT
>JBKJNP010000256.1:0-4444 GCA_046593565.1 Sphingomicrobium sp.
GATTGGGCCTAAGCTAATGTCCGTTTTCCACCCATTCCGGCCGCTAGAGGTGGGTTTCGCTTACGCCCCAAGGATGATGCGCACCGCTTCGGCAGTGCGCATCGCTCCCCTGACAGGCAATCGCCGCTATTGCCGGCCGGTCGCCTCGGCCGTCGTCGCGACGCTGGTGACCTCGTCATCTTCGCCGGCAATGATGATGGTTTCGCTGCCGTTGGCGGCCTGCAGTCGAAGGATGCGGCGGTTCTGGACGCTGCGCCAGCCGACTGCCACGATCAGCGAAAAGACCGCCAGTCCGAACAGGATGGCCATGAAGGTCGACGATGATTCAGTCATAAGAAACCCCTGCTTTATGTATGTGTATTGGGGAAGAAACGAGCGATCGGGAAATTGGGGTGCCGGTGGAGAACGGGTTTCCCGTTTCGAGACAAAGTTGCCATTGAACCTTCCAAGGTCCGACTGTCGATGAAACGGGCAGGGGAAGGCTGGCGATATCCGCGGTCACGCGGCATAAGGGGGCAGTCGGGATGGTTGAGGGGAAAGGACCGCAATGCGTTGGACCATGTTGATCGTCGGCGCCTCGGCCGCCTGCCTTGCGGCAGCGCCCGCCTCGGCCAAGGATGCCGTTTATATGAGCTTGATGGGCGAGCCGTACTGGACCAATTCGGCCGGCGAGCATCCGTTCGACCAGTGGGTCAAGATGGCCGACCAGGACGGCGACGGCGCGGTCTCGGGGGTCGAGTTTCGCAACGACGCCGACGCCTTTTTCACAAGCCTCGACCTGGATGGCGACAAGATCATCGATGGCGATGAAATGGCCAAATATGAGCAATTGGCGCCCGGCCGGACGCGGGCCGCGGGCGGCGGGGCCAAATTGCCGTCCAGCGCCCGGCGCAAGGCCACATCCTCCGCGCCGGTGGAGCAGGGACAGGTCGCGCTCGTCACCGGCGGCGATGCCCCTTCCGCCACCCGAATCCATCCGGGCGGCGGACGGATCAACTTCGCCGAGGTGCCGCAGCCGGTGGCGATGGCCGACGCCAATCTCGACCGCCGGGTGACATTGGTCGAATTCAGGAAGACGGCGGACCGGCGATTTGGAAATTACGACGTCGACAAGGATGGGCGGCTGACGCGCAAGGAATTGCGCTAGACTGCAAGGGTGAAGCGGTTTTGTTATTGCGAATGTATCGCAATAAGCTATTCAGCCCGGCATGAGTCGGATGTCGATCGGTAAAGGCGTGTTGTGGGTGGGGCTGGCGGCGCCGGCGGTGCTGGTCCTGCATCAATATGCGACGACGCCCGACATCTTGCCCGGCGACTTTCTTCTCCCGACCGGCGAATGGTCGGCGCGGCTGATCATCGTGGCATTGATGCTGACGCCGCTGGCGCAGCTTTTCCCGGCGAGCCGCGCGGTGCGGTGGTTGGTGCGGCATCGGCGATCGTTCGGGGTAGCGGCGTTCGCTTATGCGGTGCTGCACCTAATCTTCTATTTCCTCGACATGGAGACGGTCGCTGCGATGCTGGCCGAGCTTAAAGCGCCGGGGATCTGGACCGGCTGGCTGGCCCTGCTGTGCCTGGTGCCGCCTGTGCTGGCGAGCAATGATGCGGCGATGCGGCTGCTGCGCGGCAACTGGAAGCGGGTCCAGCGGCTGGCCTATCCGGCGGCGGTGCTGACATTGCTCCACTGGATGCTGGTCCATGACGGGCTGGCTTCAGCGCTCGTTCAATTCGCGCCCTTATTGATCCTCCAGACCGTGCGCCTGGCCCGGCATCTCACCCGACCATCCCCTGAAAGGAAGACCATATGATCCTGCGTATTCTCCCGATTGCCGCCGCCCTGGCGATCGCGCTCGGCGCAAGCCCGGCCGCGGCCACCGGCAAGATGAGCTGCAACGCGCCGCAAAAGTCGTGGAAGAGCATGGCCAATCTGCAGAAGCAGCTGACCAAGCAGGGCTGGCAAGTGCGCAAGGCCAAGGTCGATGGCGGCTGCTACGAGGTGTATGGCACCGATCCGCAGGGCAACCGCGTCGAGGCCTATTTCCACCCGGTGAGCTTCAAGAAACTGCTCGTCTCGCGCCGCGGCGAGGTGCTCTATCGCGCGAAATAGGCGCACCCGCCGTCAAATTTCACTATCGCACCTGTCATCGGGGGGTCGTTAGTCGGGCGCCTCTGCACTGAACCGCAACCTGGCGTTCTTGAGCATCGCCTGGAAGCGGGGGTCGCCGCGGATCGCTTCGAGGTCGGGATCGGTCGAGGCATATTCCACCATCGACCGGCCGACCTTGGCAAGATAGGGCCCGAGCATGTCGAGCGCCGCTTCCGGATCGTGCAGGTTGACCACCATCGAGCAGGCCAGATTATAGCGCAACGTGAGGTTGTCCGGATCGATCAGCAAGGCCCGCGCAGCCCAGTGGCGGGCGCGTTCGGTTTCCCCCAGATAGGCCAGGACATAGGCCAGATATCCGATCGCCACGCCATTGTTCTGATCGAGCGCGAGTGCTCTCTCGGCCCGCTCCATGGCCACCGCAGCGGATTCCCGCGCGCCGTCCAGGTCGCCAACGGAGTTGCGGCAGACCAGCAGCAGGCCGGCCGCCTGATAATCGTCGTCCATCAGCGCTGTCGCCTTCGCCAGATAGGGGATCGCCTCGGCCGCCCGTCCTTGTTTCAGCAGAAGTCGGCCGGCTTCCTTGTTGACCACCCAGGATTCGGGATCGAGGCTGAGCGCCATCGCGATTTCAGCTTGGGCTTCGGCTCCGGCGCCGCGCTCCGCGAGGCAGACGGCCTTGACGCAATGGGCTTCGGCGAGATCGGGATTGAGCGCCAGCGCACGCTCGGCGGCGTCCATTCCGTCCACTTGCGACTGACTGTCGCGGAAATGCCAGTCCGCCTGGGCGAGTGCCATCAAGGCCCAGGCGAGCGCATAATCAGGATCGACCTCGATCGCCCGCCGGCAGATTCGAACGACGGTGTCCATCCGCCGACGGTCACCATAATTGCCGCTGATCCAATATTGTCGCGCCATCAGATAGAGATCGTAGGCCTCAACATTACTGGTGTGGCGCTGCTCGATCGCGCCTTTCTCCTCGGGCAGCAATTTGAGTTTAAGCGCGTCAACAATGGCCTTTGAAATTTCGTCCTGAATGGCGAAAATGTCAGTGAGATCGCGGTCGTATCGTTCCGCCCACAGATGATTGCCAGCGCTGCCATCGATCAGCTGGGCGGTAATCCGCACCCGCCCGCCCGCCTTGCGGACGCTGCCTTCGAGAACATGGCTGACCTGGAACTGGTGGGCGACCGCCTGAACATCCACCGCCTTGCCCTTAAGCGTGAACGCGGTGTTGCGGGCGATCACCGTCAAGGCCGATATCTTCGACAGATCGGTGATGATATCCTCGCTGATCCCGTCGCTGAAATATTCCTGCTCAGCGTCACCGCTCATGTTGGCGAACGGCAGGACGCAAATCGAGGCCTTTCGCGACGCCGCCGGGCGGGCGCTCCGGTCATCGCGCCCGGTCGGCTGGTCCACGCCGACAATCGCGGCGATCGCCTGCAGCACATCGTCGAGGTGCGTGGTATGTCCGCCAGACAAATCGACGCATTGAAATTGACGGAATCCGAGCGGCGGCTTCGAGCCGTCGAGGGTCACCGGGATGAGCCGGCCGGAGTCTCGCCCCTCGACTGCCTCGTCCTGCACCCAGGAGGACAGGATCGCGGACTTGGACCACAGGACGACCACCGCTTCGGCGTCCTGCAATGCCCGGTCGATCTCGCTCGCAAAGCGCGATCCGCCATGGAGATGCCGGTCCCACCACACTTCGTGGCCAGCGCCCGCAATGCCTTCGGCCACCTGTTGGGCGGCGTCGGCGTCATCGCGCGAGTAACTGAGGAATACGCGGCCCATCGAGCCTCCCTGTCTGGCCCAGCATGTCTGGCCTGAACCGTCGATGCCTTCAAGCTTTTCGCTTGGGGCCGCGTTGCGCTCGCGTTGAACCGCGCTAGATTGCCGGACGAGGGGCATTGAAATGACCGTAAGCGATCCGACCAAACCGCGCCCCCGCCAATCGCCCGCGCTGGTGATTGGCGCCTCGTCGCTTGGCACGATCTTCGAATGGTATGATTTCTACCTCTACGGGCTGCTGGCGACGGTCATTTCGGCGCAATTCTTCAGCGGCGTCGACGAGACCACGGGCTTCATCTTCGCGCTCGCCGCCTTCGCCGCGGGGTTCGCCGTGCGGCCGTTCGGAGCGATCCTGTTCGGGCGGATCGGCGACCTGGTCGGGCGCAAGAATACGTTCCTGGTGACGATGGGGATCATGGGGCTGTCGACGTTCCTCGTCGGGCTGCTGCCGAGTTATGCCTCGGCGGGGGTGATTGCGCCCGTCGCACTGGTGGCATTGCGATTGCTTCAGGGGCTGGCGCTGGGCGGCGAATATGGCGGCGCCGCGAC
>JBKJNP010000274.1:0-3592 GCA_046593565.1 Sphingomicrobium sp.
CTGCATTGGACGACCCGCGTCGCTGAGCAGGCGGCGGCAAGTGGCGCGACCGTCATGCTGATCGGGTCGACCGGCAACTTTTCGATCAGCGCGGGCGGGGTCAGCCATTTGGTCGACCTGCTTGCGCTCGATGGTCCACGCCGTTGGTGGCGCCAGGCGCGACGGCTCGGTGGCTGGTCGCCGACCGCTTGGCGAACCGTTGCAAGCGTCTCATTAGGGCCATTACTGCCCGAAGCGCTCTATGGCGCCGCGCTTCAGGTGACCGGGCGTGATCAGCGCGCGTCGTACCAGGTCCCAACCCTGCGCCAACCTTTTCGGCAACGATCCGAGGCGATCATCGCTCAATTCTATGCCGACCGGCGGCCACCGAAAAGTTATTACGAATTCCGGCACAAGATGTTGCTGAGGCGCGACAATGCCGAAAAGTTGACGGAGGCAAGATCTGGACTCGACGTGCGCGATCCCACCGCGGACCGCCGACTGGTCGAGTTGTGCCTGTCGTTTCCGCCCAAGGCCTTGGTCTCGGCCCAGAGCCAGCGACCAGCTTACGAAGCCGCGTTTCGCGACCGTCTGCCTCCCGAAGTTCTTCACAACGAAAGGCGCGGACGCCAGGGTGCCGACTGGTTCGAGCTTTTCCCCAAGGACCAGGTGAGCCGCTTATTCACGCAGCTCGGTAAAAACTCGACCGTCGCCGCATTATTCGATCTCGACTATATTCAGCGCCAGATCGCCCATTGGCCCGATGCCGGATCAATCGAAAGCGTGTCGCGGATTCAATATCAGAACGAGATCCTCGGCGCGCTGGCGGTGTCCGACTTTATCGACCTTCACTTCCCCGACTGAGCGTCGGGATCGCGGTCAGACTTCTTCGATCAGGCCTTCGCTCCGCAACTGGCCGAACAATCTTCCTACGTCCGCGCGGCAGACGTCGGGCTCGACCGCGTATAGCGCGACCAGTCGGTCGCAAATCTGATCCATGCTCATCGGCGTTTCAAGCAATCGCCAGACCGCCGCCGTCACCTTTTCCATGCCATAGCACTGGCCATCGTCGACATTGAGCGCGACGATGTCCTCGCCGACCGCGGTGAACAGCGCTTTGCCGGATAATCTATACACTGGTCCGCTCATTTCATCTCCGTATCTGGCCGGGTATCGGCGATCGTTTCGAGCGACAAGAGAGGTCCCTCGCTGGCCTTCCTCAAATTGCGATCGAGGAAAAGGCTTAGCGCGGTGATCGCAAGTTTGAGTCGCATCTCCGCCGGTCGGCCAATGGCGTCAACATTTGTTGTTGGCAGTGCTTGGGTCATCGCCCGAGCCATCGGAATGGTCATTCCGTCGGGCAACTGGGCGTGGACGTCGTCAAACAATCGCTTGGCTTCGGCAACGATGACGGTGGCGTCCTGGAAATCGACCAACCCCTCCTCCCATCGCTGGAGCAGGGCGCACTTGAACCGACTGCAAACCCTGGGTCGGTCGACATAGATCGAGCAACATGAACCGTTCAGCTTCGGACAGGGAAGCGCGAAGCCCTGCCTGCCTTCGGGGCGAGGCGTCATGCCGATCGAGCGCGCAAAGTCGATTTCGTCGGGATCGAGCACCGCGAAATTGTGAAGCGCGCCGGTGCAGCACAGCCCGCACTGGGTGCAAAGGGAGGACGCCAGGGCATCATCGACCGGATCCGCAATCGACGACATCTGCTGGGCACCCTCAACACAAGATAAAATGGCACATTCGTCCGATCGCCCTAGCAGCAATCGAAGCCTTCAACACCGGGACGTCTGCCCTGCTCACTTTCGCGCCATTATTGTGATAGCTGCCGCACGATGCTTCAAGGGTCAGTCTTCCGCCGGGCCAGGCGCCTCACCAGCCGCGAGATTGCCCGGTTCGTCGAGGCCGCCTGCGCGCTCACCGTGGCGTGGCTGGCGATCAAGGTGCTGCCGTTCCGAATCGTGATGAGGACGACGCATTTCGGCCGGGCCCCGAAAGAGAGGTCGGACGATCATCAGCGCGTCTTGGGTCAGGATGTAAGACACGCCATCCAACGGGCGGCCAGGCGGCTGCCGTGGACGATTGTCTGCTTTCCGGAAGGGTTGGCCGCGCATTGGATGCTTCGCCGGCGAGGCGCGTGTTCCAAGCTCCATTATGGGCTGCGCCCCTCGCTCGACAAACTGAGCGCACACGTCTGGGTAACCCTGGCAAGAGAGGTGGTCATCGGCGAAGAAACCGACGACGCGCATCACTGCGTCGCCACATTCCCGCAACAGCTATCCCGCTAGGTCTGGGTGGCCCCGGCTTCTTCGAGCGAGGCCGCAAGCGTTTCGATCCGCTTTGCCAATTCCTCGATTCGCGGTGCCAGCGTGGGGTCGATTTCGGCCAGCGCCTCCTTGGCACCGGGTTTTTCGAGCAATTGGTCGGCCAGCAGCAAGGAAGCGAACAATAATTGGCGCGATTCGGACAAGGTGCCGAGCCCCGACAGCGCTTCACGGCTCTTGGCATCGACCATCCGCGCTGCGGCAGCCAAATTTTCTTCTTCGCCCTGCCGGCACCCGACCTGATAGCTCCGTCCGGCGATGATAAGATTGACTTCGGCCATCAGCGACCGCTGCTTGCAACGAGAGTATCAAGCTCGGCGATAACGTCGCGTACCGTGGCACGAAGCTGTTGGTCGCGGCCGCGATTGCTGTCGATCCGGGAAGCCGCTTGTTCCAGTCGGGACAGGGCACGTTCGGCCCGGTCGATGGCATTTGTCAGCAACTGGTCACTCATTCCCTCTCGCTAGTCCGAATGAAACGGCCTCGCAAGCGGCGCTTGAGGTTGACGACCAACGCCTCACCGACAATAGGCACCAAGCCGACAGCCGGGCCATGAACGATGTGACCGGCTGACCCAGGATGGAGCATGCATGCAGCCGACCCAGCGCCGATTAGCCAACGCCATACGCGCGCTGGCCATGGATGCCGTCGAGGCGGCCAATAGCGGCCACCCCGGAATGCCGATGGGCATGGCGGACGCCGCCACCGCATTGTTCACTCGGCACCTCAAGTTCGATCCCTCGGATCCCAAATGGCCCGACCGCGACCGGTTCGTCCTTTCCGCCGGCCACGGATCGATGTTGATCTACGCACTTCTCCATCTCACTGGCTATGCCCGGCCGACGATCGACGACATCCGCAATTTCCGCAAGCTCGGCAGCCCGTGCGCGGGACACCCTGAGAATTTCGAGCTGGCCGGAATCGAATGCACCACCGGGCCACTCGGCCAGGGGCTGGCGATGGCGGTTGGCATGGCGGTCGCCGAGCGGCATCTCAACGCAGTTTATGGCGACGCGCTGGTCGATCACCGGACCTGGGTAGTGGCGGGCGACGGCTGTCTGATGGAGGGCATCAACCACGAGGCACTGGGGCTCGCTGGACATCTTAAGCTCGGGCGGCTGATCGTGCTGTGGGACGACAATCGTATCACGATCGATGGTCCGACGTCGCTGTCGACCAGCGAGGACATTCCCGCGCGCTATCGAGCGAGCGGCTGGCACGTCGCCGAGTGCGATGGCCATGACCCGGCGAGCATCGCGACGGCGTTTGATTCCGCGCTG
>JBKJNP010000085.1:0-4378 GCA_046593565.1 Sphingomicrobium sp.
GCGGCTCTCGGGCCAAGGCTTCAGGGAAAGTGCCACAGAAAGCATACCGCCGGTCTTCGGCCCGGCAAGGTCGAAAGGGTGCGGCAAGAGCGCACCGCGTTGCTGGCAACAGCGGCGGCACGGCAAACCCCACCTGGTGCAAGACCGAATAGGGGTGGCATATGAGCCTGTTCCGGCTCGTCACCCGGGTTGGTCGCTTGAGCGGCGGGGCAATCCGTCGCCTAGAGGAATGGTCGCCTAGGCGTCGCAAGATGCTGGACAGAACCCGGCTTACAGGTCCCCTGACATTTTCCTGCCCGCGCGGGTGGCGCACTCGCCACCTTTTCCCTAGGTGAAAAAGCGATGGCCAAAGTAACCCGTAAGGATGATTGGGGATTTCCCCGCTGGCGCCCCTACGGGACGAAGGGCAGCGCCGCGGCCAGGGTCCGGTTGTGCGACCGCGAAGGCTGTAACGACATCGGCGACCGGCCCGCACCCAAGGCCCCCAACAGCCCCGAGCGCTGGATGTTCTGCCTGACCCATGCCGCCGAGTATAACAAAGGCTGGGACTATTTCGCGGGATTGACCCCCGAGGAAGCGGCACGACGCGCGGCGGAGGAGGAGAGCGGCGCCTCGGCGTTTCGCAAGAGCGCGCATTACCAATGGGCCGGATCGGGTGACGGCAGCCGAAGCAGCGACGAAATGCGCGCCTATGAAGCGCTCGAGATCGATGTTGACGCCGACGCGGCGACGATCAAGGCCGCCTATCGCGGGCTCGCCAAGCAATTTCACCCCGACGTCAACCGTGACGATGTCGAGGCCGCCAAGCGCTTCCAGCAGGTTCAGGCGGCTTACGATGTGCTCCGCAAGGCCGCCGAACGCCGCGGCGAGATGATCTAGGGGTTCAGCATGAACGTGCCGACCGCGCGGGCAACCGGCCGGTTTTCATCGCCGGTGTGGGCCGTTCCGCTCACGAAGGCGATCTGCCGGGTCAATTTGTCGCAAGTACAGCGAGCGATTACCGTTTCGCCTTTCAATGCGGGGCGCAGATAGTCCAGCCTCAGGTCGATCGTCACAATCGGCTGGAATCGTCCCATCGCCTGCCACACCGACGTCCCGCCGCAGGTATCGAGCAGGCTGACAATCGCACCCGAGGCAAGGATTCCGCTTTCCTCGACCCCGACCAGTTGCTCTTTCCACGGCAGCGCAAGTTCGACCCAATTCTCGCCCTCGGCGCGAAATTCCAGCCCCAGCGCCTGGCCATGCCCGACCTTGCGCGCCAGCTCGAAGAATTGCCTGGGGTCGAACCCGCCGCTCATGCGGACAACCGTGCGGCGGTATCGCGCACCAGCGAGATCATGTTGGGGATGCCCTGGGTGCGGTTGGACGACAATTCGCGGGCCAGCTCGAACGGTGCCAGCGCGGCGGCGATATCCATGTTCGCAATTTCAGCTGGTTCGCGGTCCTGCACCACCGCCAGTACCAGCGCGACCACCCCCTTGGTGATTGCGGCATTGCTGTCGGCGAGGAAGTGCAGCCGGCCGTCGTCGGTCCGCGTCGGATAGACCCAGACGGACGCCGAACAACCGCGCACCTTGGTGGCATCGGTCTTCAAGGCGTCGGGCATCGGTTCGAGCCCACGGCCGAGTTCGATCAACAACCGGTAACGATCCTCGCTCTCCAGCAAGGCGTAATCGTCGAGGATGGCGGCGAGGGAGGGAAGGGCGATCATTGTTGCGCCGACTAGCAGCCCGCTTGCGTCAAGGCGAGCGACAGCTAGCGATCCAGCTTGACCGTCTCGCTACTCAGCCGCGGCGACCGTAGCGCTTCGATCTGCGCCGCCGTGTCGAAGCCCTTGTCGGTGACGATTTGCTCCAGCACCCGCACCCGCGCCTCGAGCCGCTCGGTATGGGCGGCATATTGTGCGGTCTTTTCGGCAGTGAGATCGGACTGCGCGCCAATCTGCCGTTCCTTGACCCGAAGCCACATCTTGAACGGCGCGATGCCAATCGCGGCGAGCGGGATCAGCACCCAGATCCAGCTGGCAATATTGTCCATCAGGCAATATCCTTCTTCGTCGGGACGAGGTGCAATTGCTCGATTTCGCGCGACAGGCGGGCGGGCTCGTCGGTGATGATCCGCTCGATCGTCTCCAGCCGGTCCTTGACCGAGCCAAGTTCGGCCCGAAGCTGGGCATTCTCGCCGGTCAGCAACTTGATCCGCTCGGCCGATTCGTCACTGGTTTTGGGATGAAGCGCCATTCCCCAGCTATTCTGGAGCGGATAGCCGTTCTTGATCTTCATCCAGGTGCCGATCAGCGATCCCCCAACCCCGATCGCGACAATGGCAACGACCAGTGGCAGGACTTTGAGGACGACGTCGATAACGGCGGCGAGATCGGGATCCATGGTCGATACTCCTTAGCGAAGATTGTCGATGTCGTCGGACAAGCGCCGCGACGGGTCGGTGGCGATCCGTTCGAGCACCTTGAGGCGATCCTCAAGCCGATTGACGGTGGCTTTCAAGTCCTGGTTCTCCGCGACCAGCTTGTCGGTCGCGGGGTCCCCCTTATGGACCTTGCCGCCCCATTCGCCGTCCAGCGGATAGCCGTGGCGGGCGCGGATCGCGGTCGTGATCACCCAGCCCAGGGTGCTGATCAAGATGATTGCCAGGATGAAACCTGGTCCCCCGAAATTCATGCTCGCTTCCCCTCAAACAAATGGCGCTCAGCGCAGGCTGTCAATTTCGCGCGCCAGGCTGCGATTCTCGGTGGTGACATAATGTTCGATGTCGGCCAGCCGACGGTCGATATCGCGAAAACTGCTGGCGATCGACCGCGCGGTCCGGGCGGGGGAGGCACGTACCCCCTGCCAGAATTGCTGCTGGTCGACGCTGTCGCGATCGAGTTCGCGCGGCCTGTCGGGCGAGATCCAGCCGGCGACGAAGTAAAGCGGAACCGTCGCCCCGCCGCTGAAAAAGACGCTTAACACCATCATCCAGCGGACCAGGTTGGTATTGATCCCGGTGTAATCGGCGATCCCCGCACATAGCCCAAGGATCTTGCCGTTGCGCTTGTCGCGATAGAAACTCGTGCGGCTGGCGGGCTGGACCATGTCTTACTTCCTCGTTTCGCCGAGCAGGCGCTCGGTGCGGCTCTGCAGCTTGTCGAAATCCTGGAGCAAACTGCTCTCGCGGCCGATTCCGGAGCCGCCGCCACCGGGCAGGCAATTCTGGCGCCACTCGGGATTCTCGGCCGTCATGATCCGTTCGATCGAGCACAGCCGGTCGTCGAGCCGTCGCGCCGCGTCGTGCAGATCGTCGAGCAATTGCTCGTCGGCGCCGGTCAGCGTCTTCGCCGTCTTCCACTTGGTGATGTAATGAAAAATGATCCACGGCAGGCCGATGAACAATATTCCCATTACGATCGCGGGTATCAATACGTCTTCCACTTAAACCCCCTTGGCCTTCATCGCGGCCTTCATAGCTTCCAGTTCGGCGTCGACGCTGTCGCTTGCGCGAAGCTCGGCGATTTCTTCTTCCAGGCTTTTCGGCCCGGTCATGCCCAGCGCGTCGGCGCGCCCTTCGGCGAAGTCGGCGCGTCGTTCAAGCACTTCGAAGCGCGAGAAGGCGTCCTCGGTGCGCCCGCCATTGAGAACTTCGCGCGCCTTGGCCCGGGTCACCGCGCTTTCGATGCGGTTGGCGATCGCGTTCTGACGGCTGCGGGCTTCGCGCAATTTGCCCTGCAACTTGGCGATGTCGGCTTCGTAGCTTTTCAGCGTATCCTCGATCGCCCCGATTTCGGCGCGCAGGCCCTCGGCCATGTCGGTCGCCTTCTGGCGCTCCATCAGCGCCGCCTTGGCAAGATCTTCACGATCCTTGCTCAAAGCGAGTTCGGCCTTTTCGGTCCAGCTGGCTTGCAATTCGTCGAGCCGGGCGATCGCGCGGCGCATTTCCTTGCCGTCGGCGATCGACCGCGCTGCCGAGGCGCGAACCTCGACTAATGTCTCTTCCATTTCGAGGATGATCATGCGGATCATCCGCGCCGGATCTTCGGCGCGGTCGAGCAATTCGGTCATATTGGCGGCGAAAATGTCCCGAGTGCGGGAAAAGATGCTCATGGAGTGCTCCACCTTGCAGGCCCTGTTGCGACTCCCTTTGCAGGGGACGTGCCAAAAGCGTTTTAGCCCCGAAAAAACACACATTCAGCCGATTTTCGACCAACGGCGGTTGGTAAAACCTTGCCAGATGGTGGGATTTGCTACCACAAGTTGGTGATGGAGCGCAGCACCCAGTTCGTCGGCTCGAGCCTTGCCTTTCTTGACGCGGTCGAGCGCGCGAGCCGCGCTGCGCCCTTGAACCGCCCCGTGCTGGTGATCGGCGAGCGCGGCACGGGCAAGGA
>JBKJNP010000243.1:0-4673 GCA_046593565.1 Sphingomicrobium sp.
GTCACCGATCTATGCGTTCCGCGAAACCTTTGCCGGGCACCATCCGCTGGCGCCCGATCCGCTCCACATTTACGGCGTCTTGAGCCTGATCTTCTGGTCGATGATGACCATCGTCACGCTGAAATATGTGACGATCATCATGCGCGCCGACAATAAGGGCGAGGGCGGCAGCCTGGCCTTGCTGGCGCTGATCAACCGCTCGACCACCGGCAAAAAGAGATGGAGCGCCGGTATCGTCATGCTCGGCGTCTTCGCCTGCGCCTTATTTTATGGCGACTCGATGATTACCCCGGCGATTTCGGTGCTGTCGGCGGTCGAGGGGCTGACCACGGTCAATCCGGGGTTCCAGACCTATGTCATCCCGATCGCGATCGCGATCCTGATTGGGCTGTTTGCGATCCAGTCGCGCGGCACGGCCAAGGTCGGGCTGATGTTCGGCCCGATCATGCTGCTGTATTTCGCGGTCATCGCCGGGCTCGGCGTGTGGCACATCATGGATCATCCCGACGTCGTGCTGGCGATGATCAACCCGCTCAATGCAGTCGCCTTCTTCGCCTACCAGCCGCTGATGGCGTTCATCGCCATGGGCTCTGTCGTGCTGGCGGTGACCGGGGCCGAGGCGCTCTACGCCGACATGGGCCATTTCGGGCGCCGCCCGATCAAATATAGCTGGATTTACTTCGTCATGCCGGCGCTGCTGCTCAATTATATGGGGCAGGGTGCGATGCTGCTCTCGATGTCACCCGCCGACGCGCTGGAGACGGTCAAGAATCCATTCTTCCTGCTCGCTCCTGAGCAATTCAGATTGCCGCTGGTGCTGCTCGCCACCGCCGCCACGATCATCGCCAGCCAGGCGGTGATTTCCGGCGCTTTCTCGGTCACCCAGCAGGCGATCCAGCTCGGTTTCATCCCGCGCCTGCGCATTACCCACACCAGCGAAAAAGCGGCTGGGCAAATCTACATTCCGGTGATCAACTGGGCACTGATGATCATGGTCATCCTGCTTGTCGTGATGTTCGGTTCCTCGTCCAACCTCGCCGCGGCTTATGGCATCGCCGTGACCGGCGCGATGGCGATCGATACGGTGCTGCTGGCGGTCGTGCTGTTCTCGCTGTGGAACTGGAAGGCGTGGCAGGCGATCCCGCTGCTGCTGATTTTCGCCACGGTCGATTTCCTCTACTTCGGTGCCAACCTCATCAAGGTGCCCGACGGCGGCTGGTTCCCGCTATTGATCGGCGCGGTGGCGTTCACTTTGCTGACCACCTGGGCCAAGGGTCGCAAGCTAATGATCGACCGCATGAACGAGGCGTCGCTGCCAATCGAGGTGTTCATCAAATCAGCCTCGACCAGCGCCACCCGGGTCGGCGGCACGGCGGTGTTCATGACCAGCTCGGCCAATGGCGTGCCCCACGCGTTGCTGCATAATCTCAAGCACAACAAGGTGCTCCACGAGCGGGTCATCCTGCTGACCTGCAAGATCGAGGACGTGCCCTACATCACCGCCGAAAATCGCGTGACGACGACCGATTATACCGCCGGATTCTACCGCGTCGTGCTGCGCTATGGCTTCATGGAGGAGGTCAATGTCCCGGCCGAACTGGCCGATCTCAAATCGTGCGGACCGCAATGCCGGATGATGGACACCAGTTTTTTCCTCGCCCGCCAGACCTTGCTTGCCAGCGCGCGGCCGGGGATGGCGATCTGGCGCGAGAAACTGTTCGCCTGGATGCTGCGCAACGCGGAAAGCGCGATGGAATTCTTCAAGTTGCCGACCAACCGCGTGGTCGAACTGGGTAGCCAGGTCGAGATCTAGCGCAACCTTGGCGCGCATCGCCGGTTAGCGACCGCATGGAAGATATTTTCACCTGGGTTGCGCCGGTTGCTACCATCCTCGCGGCGCTGATGACGGCCTCGAACCTTGGCGCGAAGATCACCGGCGCGGGGTTCATCGTCTTCACGATCGGGTCGCTGTGCTGGCTGGCGCTGGGGATGATGGGCGACGATCCGGCCTTGCTGTGGATGAATGTCGTGCTGACCCTGCTCAACCTGTTCGGCATCTGGCGCTGGCTCGGGCGGCAGGCGAAATTCGAGGAGGGCGCCGAGCATGCCGCCGCGGCGAGCGAGCGCAAGGCCAGCGAATCCCTGTTCCCGCTGTCGCTTACCGCCGGTGCAAAGCTGGTCGGGCAAGGTGGGGCCGAGCTTGGGCAATGCGTCGATGCCATGGCCGGCAGGCGTAGCGGGCGAATCGCCTATCTGGTGGTGGCCGAAGGCGGCGTCGGCGGGGTCGGAGAGACTTTACGGCGGATCGAGTGGAGCGACGTGACGGTCGAGGATAACCGGCTCCAAACCGCGTTCGGCCGCACCGAATTCGATCGCCTAGAAACACTCAAGAAAGACCAATGGCCGGGCCGCTGATTGTCACCGCCGAGTTCGGGTCGGCGGACTTCGCCTGGCTCGACGGGCAGCGCCGCGCGCATTTTCCTGCGACACGCAACCAGCTGCCCGCGCACCTCACCATGTTTCACGCGCTGCCCCCGTCGCTCGAGGACGAGGCACGCCGTCACCTCAAGGCCATGACCGTCGGGCCGCCACCGCAAGCGACCATCGCGGGACTGACGAACCTCGGCGGCGGGGTTGCGTATCGCGTGGTCTCGCCCGAGCTGGAATCGATCCGCGAAAGCATTGCCGACCATTTCCACGGTTCGCTCACCGCGCAGGATGGTGGCGGATGGCGCGCGCATGTCACGATCCAGAATAAGGTGACGTCAACCGAGGCACGGACATTGTTCGAGGCGCTTGAGCAGGAATTTCGACCGCGCCCGCTGGCGATCCACGGGCTGGCGCTTCACCGCTACCTCAGCGGTCCGTGGGAGCCACTCGGTCGCTTCGCTTTTCGCGGCTAGCTGAGGTCGCCGACCCCGTCGCAGCTCAATTCGAACGCCGCCATCCCGGCTTCGAGCACCGAGGCCATCATCGGCATGTCGATCAATTCGTCGATCGCGCCTTTTTCCTGGCCCGCTTCATCCATCGCCTCATCCCAGTCGGTCGCGTCATAGGTGCCCTGGCCAACCCAGCAGAACGCCAGCACTTCGGCCAGCTGGTCCTCAGCCAGGTCGTCGAGCGCGGCGCGAAGCTCTTCCTCGACGCTGGTGTTGATCGTGTCATCGAGCACAGACAGCATTTCCCCGCGGTCGTCGTCGACATTCTCGGCGGCTTCATTGCCTTCGAAATCGGTTGGCACCTGCGCTTCATACTCGCGGGCGCGAAGGACGATTCGGCAGAGCGTGTCGAGCGGGTTTAGCGGTTCCATAAATCCTCTTTCGATGTTGTTCCCTTAACGAGGCCACACGGCGCCGGTTCCGCCGATTGCGACAACGATCGTTTCTGTAGCGGCCAGGCGCGTTGACCGGGAGGATTAGCCTGCCTATATCGCCGCCCGCCGGTCAGCCCAGTCTGGGCCTGCCGTTGCCCTTGTGGGGCGGAGTAGCTCAGCTGGTTAGAGCAGCGGAATCATAATCCGCGTGTCGGGGGTTCGAGTCCCTCCTCCGCTACCATTTTTCCATTTAAGTGGCGCCGTTTGCTGGATGGTCGGGAGAAGCGTAGCTTGGGGCAATGATCGCAGCCCTGGTGCTGGCCGCAATGGCCATGGAGACGGCGGTCCCGCCAGCCCCGCCGCCGCGCTTCGAAGCCTTGTCCGAACCAGCGGCGCCCGATCCAACGGCTGCGTCAGATACGCTCGGTTTTGCCCGCGACAATTACCAGCGGATGACGGTTCCGGTGCGGCTTGGCGGGAAGGGGCCGTTCCGCTTCCTGGTCGACACCGGGTCCGACCGCAGCGCGATCTCGCGCGAGCTGGCCGCCGCGCTTGCGCTTGGCGCGGGTCCGCGTGCCCGAATGCACAGCGCGACGGGCGAGACGCGGGTCATGCTCGCGGTGATGTCCAACCTCACGCTCAGCCGACGGTCGATCGAGCGGATTGAAGCGCCCTTGCTCAACGCGGCGGACATCGGCGCCGACGGGATCCTCGGCATCGATGCCCTGCGCGCCGAGCGGCTGACCTTCGACTTCGTCAGGCGGACGGTGGCCATCACCAGCGCGAATGACGCCCCGGCGATCGACGAGCGCGATGCGATCATCGTTCGCGCCAGGCGCCGCGACGGGCGGCTGGTGATCACCGATGCGTCGGCCGAGGACCAGCATGTCAGCGTGGTGGTCGACACCGGCTCGCAATATTCGGTCGGTAATGATGCGCTTCGCCGGGCGCTCGAACGGCGCGGCACGCTCGACCTTCGCGGGCCGGTCGAACTGGTTTCGGTGACCGGCGCGGTGTTACGCGGCGAGATGGCGGTCGTCCGCGACCTCAAGATCGGCGGCACGACGGTGCGCGGCCTGGGAATCGTATTCGCCGAAGCGCACACCTTTCGCCAACTCGACCTCGACCGCCGGCCGGCGATCCTGCTAGGGATGAACGGGCTGGCAAGTTTCGACAAAGTGTCGATCGATTTTGTCGGCCGCAAACTTCGTCTTGTGGTGTCGCACGCCATCCCCGTCGATCGGCGTTGACAGCTACTGTATTAATGCAATAACACAGCCAACAAGGATTCTTTGGGGGTATGTGAAATGGTTCGTTCGGCCGTGGTTCTCGCTTTGTTGTTGTCCGCCGCTCCGGCCGC
>JBKJNP010000070.1:0-6226 GCA_046593565.1 Sphingomicrobium sp.
CCGAGACCGAAATCCGCCGCCTTGCTCGCGTCATCAACGACCGCGTCGATTGGCCGTGGATGCTGGGCAAGGGGCCGTTCGTGTCGATGGGCTGGAATCCCGAAAAGGGCTTCATCACCAGCCAATGGGACCGCTACAATGAGGGGATCCTGCTCTATCTGCTCGCGCTGGGCAGCCCGACCCATCCGATCGATCCGAAAGTGTGGACCCGTTATAGCCGCGCGTTCGACCTCAGCTGGGGCAAAAAGTGGGGTGAGCAGCAGCTCTTCTTCCCGCCACATTTCGGGCATCAGTATAGCCATGTCTGGGCCGATTTCCGCGGTATCCGCGATCCCTGGTTGCGGAAACATGATCTCGACCTGTTCGAAAACAGCCGCCGCGCGACCCGCGCCCAGCGCAATTATGCGATCGCCAACCCGAAACATTGGCGCGGTTATGACGGCGACGTGTGGGGCCTGACCGCGTGCGACGGCCCCGGCGATTTCAAGGCCAAGGTCGACGGTCGAACCCGCGAGTTCTTCAGTTACTCGGCGCGCGGCCCCGATGATCGCGACGATGGCACCATCGCCCCGACCGCTATGGCCGCCTCGATCGCGTTCGAGCCCGAACTGGTCACCGCCGGGCTCGCCGCGATGCACCGGCGATATGGCGCCGCAATCTATGGCCAATATGGCTTTTTCGACAGCTTCAACCCGACTTTGACCGTGTTGCCCGAAGGCAAGGCGTTGCTCCACGGGCGGATCGTTTCCGGCCTGTGCTGGGTCGACAAGGACTATCTTGGCATCGACCAGGGGCCGATCGTGGCGATGATCGCCAATCACCGCGATGATCTAGTCTGGAAGCACATGCGGGGTTGCCGCCCGTTGATCGACGGCCTCAAGCGCGCGGGCTTTACCGGCGGCTGGCTGGACCGCGCGGCATGATGTTCACCCGGCGACAATTGGTCGGAACGGCGGCTGTATTACCGCTCGCGCTGGCCGCTTGCTCGCGCCGTAACGTCGAAGGCCTCGACATGTGGGCTATGGGCGCCGAGGCCGAGCATCTGCCCGCGCTGCTTGCCGCTTTGCCCGGCGGCGCCCCAAGGGGCATTCGAATCCAGCCCCTGCCGTGGAGCGCGGCACACGAGAAGTTGCTGACCGCGTACGCCGGTGGCTCGCTGCCCGACCTCGGCCAGGTCGGCAACAGCTGGATCGCCGAACTGACCGCGATCGGCGCGATCCACCCGGTACCCGCAGCGCTGCAATCTCTGGTCGACGGGCAATTCGGCGGCGTGGTCGAGACCAACCGCATCGACGGTCGGCTGATGGCTTTGCCTTGGTATGTCGACACGCGGCTGCAATTCTATCGCCGGGATTTGTTCGAGGCTGCCGGTTATCCCGCGCCCCCGCCGCGTTGGGACGACTGGAAGCGGGCGCTGCACGCGGTCCGTCGCAAACAAGGCGGCGAAGGTTTCGCCATCCTTCTGCCGATCAACGAATATGAGCATCTGACGCAGATGGCATTGTCGGCCGGGGCGACCTTTCTCAACGCCGATGGCACGCGCGGCGCGTTCCGTTCGCCCGAGTTTCGTCAGGCGCTGGCGTTCTACAAATCCTTGTTCGACGAGAAGCTCGCACCGATCGCTGGCGCGGCGCAGATTTCCAACGTGTGGAACGAGTTCGCCAAGGGCTATTTCGCGGTTTACCCGTCGGGCCCGTGGACCATCGGCGACATGAAAAGCCGCCTGCCGCCCGAACTCCAGTCGAGCTGGGCGACGGCGCCTTTCCCCGGCCCCGATGGCCCCGGCCGTTCGACGCCCGGCGGATCAAGCCTGGTGGTTTACGCCAAGTCCCGCGATCCCGCCGCTGCCTGGGCACTGATTGCCAAACTGCTCGCGCCTGCTGCCCAGACCAGGCTTCAGGCGCTGACCGGCGACCTGCCGCCGACCCGCGCGGTGTGGGACCGCACCGGCCTCACCGCCGATCCGATCACCGAAGCTTTCGCGCGCCAGCTCGATCGTACCACGGCGCTGCCCAAGGTGCCCGAGTGGGAGCGCATCGCAACCGAAATGCAGACCGTCGCCGAATTGTTCGTTCGCGGCCGGGCGACCCTTGACGAGGCCACTGCCGACATCGACCGGCGCGCCGATCGCCTGCTCGAGAAGCGCCGCTGGATGCTCGCCCGATGAGCTTGATCCACGTCCGCGCCGAAGGCCGCGCCGGCTGGATGATGACCGCCCCCGCGCTGACCGCGATCGGGCTGTTCTTCGTCCTCCCTGCGATTGCCTCGTTGCTCCTGAGTTTTACCGATTTCGACATTTACGCGCTGGCGAACCTCAACAATCTGCGCTTCATCGGGCTCGACAATTATCAGCGGCTGGTGACCAATCCCCTGTTCTGGCAGGCGATGGGCAACACCATGTGGTTTGTCGTGTTCGGGGTGCCGATGGTGGTAGTCGCCTCGCTCGCTGCTGCGCTGCTGGTCAATGCCAGGACGCTTCGCTGGCGCGCGGTGTGGCGGGTCGCCTTGTTCGCCCCGTTCGTCACCACATTGGTCGCCACTGCCGTGGTGTGGAATTACCTGCTCCACACTCGCTATGGCCTGATCAACTATGCGCTCGGCCTGATCGGCGTCGCGCCGGTCGACTGGCTCGGCAATCCTTCGACCGCGCTTCCAGCGATCCTGCTGTTCGTCGCGTGGAAAAGCTTCGGCTACAACATGATCATCTTCCTGGCCGCGCTGCAGGCGGTCCCGCGCGACCTTGAGGATGCCGCCCGGGTCGATGGTGCGGGTGCGTGGATGCGCTTTCGTCACGTCACCTTGCCCGCGATTGCCCCGACCGTGCTGCTGGTCGCGATCCTGACCGTTGCCGGCATGTTCCAGCTGTTCGCCGAACCTTATGTGATGACCCAGGGCGGCCCCGCCAGGTCGACCGTCACCGTCCTCTATTTCATGTTCGAGGAAGGGTTCAAATGGTGGAACCTGGGCTCGGGCGCAGCGGTCGCCTTCATCCTGTTCCTGTGCATTTCCGTCGTGACCCTGGTCCAGCTCAAGGTCGCGCGGAGGGTGGGCGCGATATGATCCGCCGCTACGCCCTGACCGGGTTCGCCGCCCTCGTCACTTTGCTGGTGTTGATGCCGCTCATCTGGATGGTGTCGGTCAGCTTCATGGCCCCGGGCGAGGCCGCGACCTTCCCGCCGCCGCTGTTTCCGGCCAACCCGACGCTCGAAAATTACCGCACCTTGTTCAGCAGCTACGGCATCGGCCGTTACCTCCTCAACAGCGTGATCGTGTCGAGCCTTGCGACCCTGCTAGCGCTGCTGTTTGTGGTGCCCGCCGGCTATGCCTTCGCCAAGCTCCGCTTCACCGGCCGCGACGCGGTGTTTCAGGCGCTTGTCCTAGCGATGGTCGTTCCGGGCCAGATCGGGATGCTCCCGTTGTTCCTCGAATTGAAGGCGATGGGGCTCGTCAACAGCTACGCCGGTGCGCTCGTGCCGTGGCTGGCGGGTATCTTTGGCATCTTCCTCGTCCGCCAGTTCTGCTTGTCGATCCCGACCGAATTGCTTGAGGCGGCCCGCATCGATGGCGCGAGCGAAGGGCTGATCCTGCGCAAGATCGTCATGCCCGCGTTGAAGCCGGTGCTGATCACGCTTGCCCTGTTCATCTTCCTAGGCAGCTGGAACGACTTCATGTGGCCGCTGATCATCCTTGCCGACCAGGATCTCTACACATTGCCGGTCGCGCTCGCCGCATTGTCCCGCGAACATGTCCAGGACAATGAGCTGATGATGGCCGGATCGGTGGTCACCGTGCTGCCGGTGCTGATCCTGTTCCTCGCGTTGCAGCGCCACTATCTCGACGGACTTCTGGCCGGAAGCGTCAAGGGATGAGGCGCATCGCCGTATTGGCAGCATTGCTCCTGCTCGGGGCCGCTCCCGCACCGCTGTTTTCGGACCCGATGGACAGTGCCACCGCCTGGCCCGCCGAGGGCTCGGACAGCGTCGCCGCATCCAGCCGCGCGGCAGGAAAGGCGGTGGAGATGGCCTACGACTTCGGCGGTGTGTCGGGCTATGCGTTCGTCCGCCGCAAAACCGATATCGCGCTCCCCCGCAATTTCGAAATCCGCTTCCGCATGCGTGGGCTTGGCGGGCGCAACGATTTGCAGATGAAGCTCACCGACGGCGACAATGTGTGGTGGAAAGTGTGGCGCAACCATCGCCCGCCAAGCGAGTGGCAGGAGGTCATTGTCCCGGCCGGCGAGATCGGGTTCGCCTGGGGGCCGATCGACGACAAAAGCCTGCGCCATGCCGCCGGACTCGAATTCGTCGTCGCCCGCAACCGCGATGGCGGCGCCGGCACACTCCAGATCGACGATTTGCGCATCGTGCCGCTGCCCGGCGCGCCGACGATCCCGCCCGCGGTCGAGGACCGCCGCAACGATGCCCTCGCCGTCATCGCCAAGGCCGCCCCGCGCGGCTCCTATCCCCGTGCGTTTATCGGTGAGCAGCCTTACTGGACGCTGGCCGGATCGGACGGCGGCAAGATCGGCGCGCTGATCGATGAGGACGCCGCGATCGAGCCGGCCAAAGGCAGTTACTCGATCGCGCCGGTGGTGATCGACGGCGGCAAGCGCTTCGACTGGGCCAACGTCCAGCACGTGCAGCGCCTCGCCGACAATCGCCTGCCGGTTCCCTCGGTGCGCTGGACGGCGCCCGGTTTCATGCTCGACACGATGTTGATGGCCGATCATGCCGGTCGCGCTGCCTATGCCGCCTACACGTTGACCAACCGCACGACGGCTCGCCGGACGATCGAACTGCGCCTCGCGATACGCCCTTGGCAGGTCAATCCGCCGATGCAATTCCTGTCGCAGAAGGGCGGCGCCAGCCCGATCGCGCGGATTACACCTTCGCGCGGTGCCCTCGCCATCGTCCAGCCGCAGGAGGAAGGCGATCCGCCGATCGTCCGCACCTTGCGGTTCGAAGGCGCACCCATCGTCCGCGTCGCCAGCCAGCCCCCCGCCGCCGGGCGTGACATGGTCGGCGCCGACCTGTCGTACCGGCTGACGCTGGCCCCCGGTGAGGCGCGGCGCATCGTTCTGACCATGCCCGGCGATGGCCCCGCGCCGGCGTTCGACCGCGCTCATGCCGAAACCATCGCCCATTGGCGCGGCGTTCTCAGCCGCGTCGCGATCCGCGTGCCCCCGGCCAAGCAGCAATTTGCCGACACCGTCGCAACCAGCTTCGCGCATATCCTCACCAGCCGCGACGGGCCGATGCTCAAGCCCGGCACGCGAAGCTACAATCGCGCGTGGGTGCGCGACGGCGCGATGATGTCCGAAGCGCTGCTGCGCATGGGCCGCGCCGACGTCGCGCGCGCCTTCGCCGATTATTATCGCGGCCATTTGTTCGCCAATGGCAAGGTGCCGTGCTGCGTCGATTTCCGCGGCGCCGACCCGGTGCCCGAGAACGACAGCCAGGGCGAATATATATTCCTCGTCAGCCAGCTCTACCGCTTCACCGGGGATCGCGCCTCGCTCGAACGCGACTGGCCCTCGGTGCTCGCCGCCGCGCGCTATATGGACAAGCTCCGGCTGAGCGAACGGACCGCTGCCAACGGCGCGTCAGGCAAGCGCATGCTGTACGGCCTGATGCCCCCGTCGATCAGCCACGAAGGCTATTCGGCCAAGGCGCAGTACAGCCTTTGGGACGATTTCTGGGCGTTGCGCGGCTATGACGACGCGGCCGACATCGCCAAGCTCCTCGGCAAGCCCGAGGCGCGAGAACTGACGGCATCCCGCAACGAATTCTCGACCGACCTCCACGCCGCAATCCGCGCCGCGCGCGACCATTGGAAGATCGCGTTCATCCCCGGCGCGACCAGCCTCGGCGATTTCGACGCGACCTCGACCACCATCGCGCTCGATCCGGGCAATCAGCAGGCGCAGCTCGACCCCAGGATGCTCGACGCGACGTTCGAACGCTATTGGGCCGAGTTTCGCGCCCGCGCCGCCGGGACCAAAGCGTGGAAGGACTATACCCCCTACGAAACGCGCGTCATCGGCAGCTTCGTTCGGCTCGGTTGGCGCGACCGGCTCGACGGGTTGATCGCGTTCTTCATGGCCGACCGTCGCCCCGCCGCCTGGAACCAATGGGCGGAGGTGGTCGGCCGCGATCCGCGCGAGATCCGCTTCATCGGCGACATGCCGCACGCCTGGGTCGCGTCGGATTTCGTCCGCGGCGCGCTC
>JBKJNP010000118.1:0-2521 GCA_046593565.1 Sphingomicrobium sp.
GTGCGCGAGGCGCTGGGACAAGGGAAATAAGCGCCGGCCCACGCGTTTGGCGGGGTGAAGTAATGAAGAGGGAGGTCGCGCCATGCTGGGATTGATGATCGGTCTTGCCGCCCAGGCTGCGGTGGCTGCCAGCGCGCCGGTTAACACCAACGCCAATGATTTGTTCGATCGCGACGCTGGGCTGAAAGTGTGGGCACTCAAGCTTTACGACACCAATCGCGACGGCTGGCTGACGCTGTACGAGGCGCAGCCCGCGCTGGCGGCATTCAAGCTGCTGGCCGACGGCGACCGCGACGGCCGCGTTACCACGTTTGAATATGATCGCGCCAAGGAGTTCATTGCGGCGCGCAAGTAAATGTGATCGCCTTGATATCGATCAAGCCACTGCCGAAACGATTCGGATATACTTGCTTCGTTGAGTCGCGAGGGTCGCGGCATGAGCGTAAGGGGTAATGCGATGTCGATCGAGGATCGTCCATATTTCCGCAGGCGCGCCGACCAAGAAATGGCCGCTGCTGCCACTGCCGCAAGTCCGTCGCTGGGCGCCATTCACGCCGATCTGGCGAAGCTTTATCTGGCGAAGGCTGATGGACCAGCGGAGGATGGCGACGTCAGCACGCTGGAAGCACTGCTGGCTGCCTCGTTTTCCGCCGATGAAGATAATTTTCGTCGAAGCCGACAATCTGAACAAGCTTGACCGGGTCGATCACGCGCAAGCTGCCGCGGGTGAAGGCCATTGCCCCTGCTTCGCGCAGTTCACGCAAGATGCGGTTGATGTGCACTGGGGTCATGCCCAGCGCGTCGTTGCGCGGACGCGATGTCAATTGTTCTAGGATCGCGACGTCGTCCGCCGAGAGCGAATTCAAGCCTTCGAGCTTTTGAATGAAGCGATTTGCCATGATGGCATGTAGGTCGACCTCCCCCCGAACGACATTACATAAAATCAATGTTCAAAGTTGAGTTAGGTTATGTCGAACGCAAAATAACCGCCTTACAGCTTGGCTTCGTCGGGTGGGGCACAGTTGCCATCGGCGAGGAGCAAACGCTCTATCTGCACCAAGAAAGGCGCGTAATGCCTTACTCGAACATCGCGACGGTTATAATCCTTTCGGGGCCACAATGAAAGATGCCCAAGGCGCCGCGGCGCTGTTGCTGGTTGAATCGTTGATTCACGGCTTGGTTGCCAATTCGGCCCTCTCGATCCGGGAGGCGATCGATATCGTCGACGTCGCCACCGAGGTCGAGCGCGAGCTCGATTCCAGCGGACTCGGCCCGCCCTTTGGCAATTTCCGATCCGCGTTGGCGCCGATCGCCCGCAGTCTGGAAGGCGACCTTGAGGGATGAGTGTCAGCCGGCCTTTTTCTTGGTGCCGATGCCGACCACCATCTGGTTGGCGCGGTCGTAGGAAAGCGGCTTGCCAAACAGATAGCCCTGGATGGTGTCGACGCCCAGGTCGCGCATCCGTTCGAAATCCTCGGCCGTCTCGACGCCCTCGGCGGTGACATTCATGCGGAAGCTCTTGGCCAGCTGGACGATCGACTGGATGATCGCGACATTTTCCGGCCTTGTGCCGGCGGCGCGGACGAAGCTGCCGTCGATCTTCAATTTGTGGAACACTGCCTTGTTGAGATAGCCGATCGACGAATAGCCGGTGCCGAAATCGTCGAGCGCGATACCGACCCCGAGCGCGCGCAGCCGCTTCAACACATCGAGCGTGGCATTTTCGTCGCCCAGGAAGACGCCTTCGGTGACTTCGAGCTCGATCCGGTTACCGGGCAATTTGTAGCGTGCCAGCGCCTGGCTGACGTAATTGGGGAGCGACGGCAAGATGATCTGCTTGGGGCTGATGTTGATCGCCATGGTAATCGGCTCGGGCCAGGTAGCGACCGCGCGGCACGCCTCGTCGATCACCCATTCGCCGATCGCGCCCATCAGCCCGGCTTCTTCGGCGACCGGGATGAACACCGGCGGCGGAACCAGCCCGCGGGTTGGATGATTCCAGCGGATCAGCGCCTCGAACCCGACCAGCGACTGGGTCTTGGCGTTGACCAATGGCTGGAACATCAAATGGAACTGGCCCGCGACGATGGCCTGCCGCAGGTCATTTTCCAGCCGGATGCGGTCGTCCTGTTCGAACTGCAGTTCGGCCGAGAAATATTTGGCGACGCCGCGGCCGGCATCTTTGGCTTGATAGAGGGCGAGATCGGCCTTGAGGATCAAATCGTCGACCGTCGACCCGTCGATCGGGCCGAAGGCGCAGCCGATCGAGACGCCGATGCGGATCTCGGTCTGGTCGATCATGTAAGGTTCGGCGACCGACTTGATGATCGCCTCGGCAAGCATCTCGACCTGCTTTCGGCTTTGCGCGTCATTCAGGACGATGGCGAATTCGTCGCCGCCCATGCGCCCGACATTGCCCTGCTCGCCGACCTGCTCGCATAGCCGCTTGGCAACCGCCTGCAGCACGGCATCGCCCTTGGGATGGCCGAAGGTATCGTTGACCGGCTTGAACCCGTCGAGG
>JBKJNP010000247.1:0-9110 GCA_046593565.1 Sphingomicrobium sp.
GAGGACCTCGACCCCGGCAGCATCGGCGATTTCGCGCCGAATAGCGTGTTGCTCGATTTCACCGCCGGCCGGGATGATCCCGCCACTCCCTATGTCGGCACCGCGATCCGCGCCGAATGCGGCCTTCCCGACGACATCAAGCAGATTGCCCAGGTGCCGAGCCGGTCCTTGCTGTCGCGGCTGACCGATCATTACATGCAGATCATCGCCAATCGCGCGCCGATCGGGTTCGAGGCCGAATTCGTCAACCAGCGCGGCCATTCGATCTGCTATCGCGGGATCCTGATGCCGTTCAGCTCCGACGGCGACACGATCGATTTCATCTATGGCGTGATCAACTGGAAAGATGTCGGGGAAACCTCCGCGGTCGATACACCGCTTGTCGCCGCACTGGCCCCGGTTGAAGCCGCGCTGGAGCCCGAGCCCGAACCTGTCGCGGTCGAGCCCGGGCATCCCGCCCACCTCACCTGGGAAGATGGCCCGCTGGCCGATCCCGATCTCGCCGAAACCGTGGTCGTCGCTGCGGTGGACGAGGAGTCGGGCCTCGCCGATCATTTGTCCGCCGCCCGCGAAAGCGCCGACGTGTGCAAAGCCGCCGACGGCCGCAGCCGGATCGCGCTCTACCGTGCGCTGGGGCTGGCCTATGATTTCGCCATTGCCGCCAAGCGCGTGCCCAACGATTATGCCGAAATCCTCGATGATGCCGGGGTCAAGGCGCAGGCCCGGGCGCCGATGACGCCGATCGTCAAGCTGGTGTTCGGCGCCGATTATGACAAAGCTCGGCTAACCGAATTCGCCGCGGCGTTGAGTTATGGCGAGCGGCGGCAGATCGCGTTCGGCGGCTTCCAGAGTTTCGTCGAAACCCAGATCGGCGGCCTGAAGCGACTGGTGGCGGAGGAACGCGATGCGCGCCGCCCGGCCGACAAGGTCGACAACAAAAGCGAGACGGCGCGCGCCGCGCTTCGGACCGCGGCGTCGATCGCGCTGGCCGATCTTGCGACCAATGGCGAATTCGCGCTGGTGCTGACCCGCCGCGGCGTCGACGGGGTGCATTATCCGGTCGCGGTCGTGGCCGACGACAAGATGCTCGACCGCGCCATCCGCCGCGCCGCCGGCTGAAATAGTCGCCGCGCACAGCTCGAAAGAGCCATTGGCCGCCTTGTCGCAGGCGGGACGGCGGGTCTATAGCCCGCGCCCGATGACCCTTAGCGAACCGGTTGAACCCATGATTGCCACTTCGGGCGCAGACGAACGCATCGTCGCCCTGCTGCGCGACGCGCTCAATTCGAATGCCCTGCCGGGCGAACTCGACGGCTTTTCGGAAACCGAGCAGGACGAAGCGGCGGGGTTTGTCGCCGCTGTCGCGGCCCGCCGAAAGGTCGGCGAGGTAACGATCCAGCTGACCTCGAGCGGCGGCGAAGCGGGGCATCGCCGGATGCGGCTAGCGGTGGTCAATGACGATATGCCGTTCCTGGTCGATTCGGTCGCCAGCGCTATCGCCGCCCGCGGCATCAACATCCATCGCTTGCTTCACCCGATCGTCCAGGTGACCCGCGACGCGAAGGGCAATCTGACTGCGCTCGGCAAAGGCGCGACCGAATCGATCATCTACATGGACCTCGATCGGGCCGACGCCCGCACCCGATCCGCGCTGCGCACCGAGCTCGCCCAGGTGCTGGAAGATGTCCGTGCCGCGGTGTTCGACTGGAAGGCGATGCAGGCCCGGATGCGCGCCGATGCCGACGCCACCGAGGATGCCGAGGGTGCGGCGCTGCTGCACTGGTTTGCTGACGGGGCAATGACGCTGGCCGGGTTCGAGGTCGAGCGTCCGGGCAAGGAAGGCGCCGACGGGCTCGGCCTATTCCGCTTCCCCGGCGAACCGACTGACGAAGGTGGCTGCGAGGGAGCAATCCGCTATTTCGAGGCTGGCGGCCAGGTGCCGCTGATGGCCAAGGCCGACCGCAAATCGTCGATCCACCGCCGGGTTCCGCTCGATCTGGTTGCGGTGCCGATCCGCGAGAAGGGCAAGATCACCGCGATCGGGGTCCATGTCGGCCTGTGGACCAGCGAGGCGCTCAGCGCCCCTGTCGAGCAAATCCCCCTCCTCCGGCGAATCCTGCGCAAACTCGACGACAGCTTCGGCTATCACCCGTCGAGTCACAGCGGCAAGGCGCTGCGCCATGCGCTGTCGGCGCTGCCCCACGACCTGATCCTCAACCTCGACAGCGACAGCGTGCGCAAGCTGGTGGTCGCGGCGATGACGCTCGCCGACCGGCCGCAGCCGATCCTCGTCCTGGTCCGCTCGATCCTGCGCGGCCATCTGTTCGCTTTCGTGTGGTTGCCGCGCGAGGAATTGTCGACCGCCCGCCGGCTCGCCATCGGCGAGATGATCGGCGAGGCCGCCAAGGGCACGCAGAAGGCCTGGTCGGTGGACCTTGGCGACGGCGACCTTGCCTTGCTGCGCTACACCTTCACCATCGACGCGGCGCGCGACACGCCCGATTCCAGCGCGCTCAACCGCAAATTGTACGACATGGTGCGCGGCTTCCTGCCGGCGCTCGAGGAACGGCTGGCGGAACAGGTCGGCGCCGGCCAGGCGCGGCGGCTGGCGTTGACCTATGGCGGCGCGCTGCCCGATGCCTATTGCTCGCGTTACCCGGCCGACGATGCGGCGGCCGACGTGCTACGCCTCGACTCATTGGCGGACGAACGCCAGCGCTCGATCCGCCTGTACCGCCTCGACCAGGATCCGCCCGAGCAATTGCGGCTCAAGCTGTACAAGCGCGGCGGGCTGGTGCCGCTGTCCGACGTCGTCCCGGTGCTCGAATATTTCGGCTTCACCGTGCTCAAGGAAACCCCGACTTTGCTCACCGATGTGGGCGTCAACATCTACGAATTTTCGCTGCTTATGGCCGACGGTTCGGCAGCCGCGCGGCTCGCCGACCGCTCCGCCATCATCGAAGAAGCCATTGCATCGGTGCTTCGCGGCCAGGCTGAGAATGACGCCTTCAACCAGCTGATCATCAGCGCCGGCCTGAGCCCCAGGGCGGTCGTCTGGCTGCGCGCCTGGTTCCGCTATTCGCGCCAGATCGGCGTCGCTTATTCCTTGGTTACCGTGGTCGACGCCTTGGGCCGCGCGCCGTTTGCAACCAAGGCATTGGTCGGGCTGTTCTGCGCGATGCACGATCCGTCGCTGAAGGGGAAACGCGACATCGAGGCAGTCAATGCGGCCGCCGCGTTCGACGAAGCGCTCAAGGATGTGCGCAGCATCGATGACGACCGCATCCTGCGGTTGATGCGCTCGGTGGTCGGCGCGACCCTGCGGACCAACGCCTTCGCCCCAGCAGCCGACGAAGCGCTGGCATTCAAGATCGATTCCAAGGCAATGCCGGGGCTTCCCGCGCCGATCCCGTATCGCGAAATCTGGGTCTATTCGCCGCGGGTCGAGGGTATCCATCTTCGCGGCGGTCCGATTGCCCGCGGCGGGCTTCGCTGGTCCGACCGACGCGACGATTTCCGCACCGAAATCCTCGGCCTGATGAAGGCCCAACTGGTCAAGAATGCGGTGATCGTTCCGACCGGCGCCAAGGGCGGCTTCTATCCCAAGCAATTGCCCAGCCCGGCACAGGACCGCGACGCATGGCTTGCCGAGGGCACCGCAAGCTACAAGATCTTCATCCGCTCCCTGCTGTCGGTGACCGACAATATCGTCGACGACCGGATCGTCCATCCCGCCAAGGTCGTGCGCCATGACGGCGACGATCCGTATTTCGTGGTCGCCGCCGACAAGGGCACCGCGACCTTCTCCGACGTTGCCAACGGGATCGCGCTCGACCGGCAGTTCTGGCTCGGCGACGCCTTCGCCAGCGGTGGGTCGAACGGCTACGATCACAAGGCGATGGGGATCACCGCTAAGGGCGCGTGGATCTCGGTCCAGCGCCATTTCCTGGAGCAGGGGATCGACGTCCAGTCGGACCCGATCCAGGTGGTCGGCTGCGGCGACATGTCAGGCGACGTGTTCGGCAACGGCATGCTGTTGTCGAAGGCGCTCAAGCTGGTGGCGGCGTTTGACCATCGCCACATCTTCATCGATCCCAATCCGGACCCGGCAAAAGGTTGGAAGGAGCGCAACCGGATGTTCGCGCTGCCCCGGTCGAGCTGGGACGATTACAACCGCAAGGCGATGTCGAAGGGCGGGATGATCGTCCCGCGCTCTCAAAAATCGATCAAACTGACCAAGGAAGCGCAAGCCGCGCTGGGCATCGATATGCCCGAGATCGACCCTAATGGGCTGATCACCGCGATCCTCAAAAGCCCGGTCGATCTGATCTGGTTCGGCGGCATCGGCACCTACGTCAAAGCCTCGACCCAACCGCATGGCGACGTCGGCGACCCGGCCAATGACGTGCTCCGTGTCGACGCCAACGAAATCAAGGCCAAGGCGATCGGCGAAGGCGCCAACCTCGCCATCACCCAAGCCGCGCGGATCGAATTTTCAACTCTTGGCGGACGGATCAACACCGACTTCATCGACAATAGCGCAGGCGTCGATTGCTCCGATAATGAGGTCAACATAAAGATCCCGCTCAACCGCGAAATGCGCGAGGGGCGACTGACCGAGGCCAAGCGCAACGCGCTGCTAGTCAGCATGACCGACGAAGTGTCTGAACTGGTGCTGGAAGATAATCGCCTGCAGAGCCTGGCGCTGTCGATCGCCGAAGCCGGCGGGGCCAAGGCGCTACCCGAGCATGTCCGCGCCATCGAATTGCTCGAGGCCAGCGGCCGGCTCGATCGCAAGGTCGAGGGGCTTGGCACCAGCGACATGCTGCTTCGCCGTGCGCTCGACCAGCGCGGGCTGACTCGCCCAGAACTGGCGGTTGTCCTGTCGATGGCCAAATTGTCGCTTCAGGATGCAATCGAGCGATTGAAGTTGGCCGACGATCCGTTGCTGGGGGGGCAATTGTTCGCTGCTTTCCCGAGGCCGATGGTCAAGGCCCATCCCGAAGCGATCCGCACCCATCGACTGCGCCACGAAATCCTCGCAACCAAGGTCGCCAACCGGATCGTCAACCGGCTCGGGCCGAGCATACCGCTCAGCCTGACCGAAGAAGAAGGCGCCTCGCTCGGTCAGGTCGCGGTGGCGTTCCTCGCCGCCGAGCATCTGCTCGACCTGCCCAAATTGTGGGAGCGGATCGAGGATGCCGCAGTGCCCGAAGCGGCGCGCATCGAGCTGTTCCAGGTCGCCGCGCGATCGGTCCGCAGCCACGTCTCCGACATCCTGCGCTCGACCGGGGCCGAAGACGGCGTCGCCGAGCTGGTCGACTTGCTCAGCCCGGCGATGCGCAAGATTGCCGCGGCCACAACCAAGCTGATTCGTTCCGAAGTTCGCAATGAAGCTGTCGCCAGGCGCGAACATCTCCTCGGCCTTGGCGCCGACGCGGCGATCGTCGAGGGATTGGTACGGATCTTCGAGCTCGACGGCGTGTTTGGCATTTCCGCGCTCTCCGCCAAGCGGCAGCTCGACGCGCAAGCGCTGACCGAGGCCTATACCAGGCTCGGCGAGGCACTCGGGCTCGACTGGGCGCAGCAGCAGGTCGCGCGGTTCGAGCCCAGCGACCAGTGGGAGCGGCTGTTGGTCGCCGGCCTCGAGCGTGACTTCGAGCAGTTGCGGCTCGAATTCCTGGCGCGCGGCCGCGACGGCGATCCGTTGGCAACGACCGACCGCTGGATCGAGCGCCAGGCGCCGCGGATCGCGCAGTTTCGCAAGCTTATCGCACAAGGTCGCCTCGCCGGAGCGGTCACCGCATCGATGCTCGCCCAGATTGCCAGCCAGGCGAGGATCCTGCTCGCCCGATGAGACGCATGCGGGTCGCACTACTGGTCCCCGACCCGGCCTATCCCGAGGCCTATGCCTGGACCTATGACGTCGAGGCAGCGATCCTGGCACGGGTCGGGATGGAGGTCGTGCCGCTGCCGTGGACGCAAGTCGACGACGTCGCCGGATTCGACCTGATCCTGCCGCTGGTCGCCTGGGGCTATGACCGCGAATATCCCCGATGGCTCGGCATGCTGAAGCGCGCCGAGGTCGAGCGCTGGCCCTTGCTTAACGCGCCTGCGCTGCTGCGCTGGAACGGCGACAAGACCTATCTGCGGGAGCTTGGCGCCAAAGGCATTCCGACCGTTTCGACAGTAGAGGTCACCGCGCTCGACCCGGTCTCGCTGCGCGGCGCGGCGGCCAAGCTGGGCGCGGTCGACCTGGTCATCAAGCCGCCGATTTCTGGCGGCGCGCACGGCCTCTACCGGCTTGGCCCCGACGATCCGATCCCCGACGAAGTCGCGGGAAGGCGGATGATGGTCCAGACCTTCCAGCCGACCATCGCCGCGGGCGAATGGTCGATCATCCTGTTCGGCGGCAAGTTCAGCCACGCCGTCCTGAAAACCCCGGTCGAGGGCGATTTCCGCGTCCAGCCGCATCTTGGCGGGACGGACCGGTTCGCGGTCCCTCCGCATGGCGCGGTCGCCTTGGCCGAGGCGGCCCTCGCCGCCGCGCCGACGCCCGCGCTCTACGCTCGGGTCGACATGATCGCCAATGCTAATGGCGCGCTGAAAATCATGGAACTGGAGCTGATCGAGCCAGCCCTGTTCCTCCACCACGCCCCCGACAAAGGAGTCGCCTTCGCCTCCGCGGTCCGCTCTGCCGCTGCGACTGCCGCCACCGCGCGCAAATAAGCGATACTATTTTTTGGGGGTAGCGACGGAGCGTGCCGCCACTTAGGCTTCGTATCTGAACAATCGGGCGCAAGCTACCAATGTCGGCAAATTATCAGGCACTGACCGAAAAGGAGAAGCAGACGCTTCGCCTGATCGTGCGCGGACATGATGCGAAATCGTTGGCGCGGCACCTCGGCCTGTCGGTTCACACCGTTAATGAGCGACTGCGCGACGCGCGGCGCAAACTCGAAGTTTCCAGCAGTCGCGAAGCCGCGCGCCAGCTGTTCGAGAGCGAAGGCGGTACCCCTCAAAGTTTTGCGGACAAGCAAATCGGGGATGCCGCGTCGGCCAGCGTAAAAGACAAGGATGCACCCGGCACCAACCCAGGACAACCAAAACGCCTGATCGGTGCCCTTGCAGGAGTGATCGTCATGTCGATCTTTGTTGGAATCGCTGTTTTATCCATGCTCACCGGCGGGACGGCGCCAGCCACCCTCGGCGAACCGACACCACCCGCTGCAGCGGTTGAATCGGACGCCGTCCGCTCGGCACGCGACTGGTTGGTCCTCGGCGACCAGGGCCGCTGGAAAGATGGCTGGCTAGCGACGGCTACATCGTTCCAGAAATTGAACACCGCAGAGCGCTGGGCGGAGGTCGCCGGAAAAGTCCGGGGGCCGCTGGGCGCAGTCGTCTCGCGCACCGCGCTGAGCCAGGAAAGCGTGCCCGCGCCGCCCGCCGGCGTAGAGGTCGTCAAATTCCGCACGAGCTTCGCGAACAAGGCCGACGTCATCGAGACCGTCTCGCTGGCTCGCGAAGGCTCGGACTGGAAGGTGGTCGGAATCTACGTCGACTGAGAGCCACCACTGCGCGCAAATAACCACTGGCGGATTGCCGAGGTCAGGTTGGGCGGCGGGGAACTGTCCAGCCGCTCAACGTCGATCGCCGCGATCAGCGCATTGAGCGGCAGGCCTCGCTCCGCCGCCGCCGCCTCGAGCGCCGCCCAGAAGGCGGGCTCGAGGCTGATCGACGTCTCATGTCCGGCGATCGTCACCGACCGTTTGGTGGGCGTGCCGAACTCCATACTCAATACATATGCTGCCCGCCGTTGATCGACAGGGTCGATCCGGTGACGAACCCGGCATCCTCGCCCACCAGGAAGGCCACTCCGCGCGCGATTTCGCTTGCCTTGCCGAGGCGGTTGACGGGGATCTTGGCAACAATCTTGCCGAGCACGTCGGCCGGCACCGCGGCGACCATGTCGGTATCAATATAGCCCGGCGCGATGGCGTTGACGGTTACGCCATTGCGTGCGCCTTCCTGCGCCAGCGCCTTGGTGAAGCCGTGAATGCCCGACTTGGCGGCGGCATAATTGACCTGGCCATATTGCCCCGCCTGGCCGTTGATCGACCCGATGTTGACGATCCGCCCCCATTTGCGCTCGCGCATGCCAGCGAACGTCGCCTTGGCCATGTTGAAACACCCGCCGAGGTTCGTGTCGATCACCTCTTTCCACGCCTGGTACGTCATCTTCAGGATCGTGCCGTCGCGGGTGATTCCGGCGTTGTTGACGACGATGTCGACCGGCCCCAGTTGCTCGGCTACCGTCGCGCACCCCGCCTGGCAGGCGTCGAAATCGCCGACATCCCATTTGAACGTCGCGATTCCCGTGCGATCGGAGAATTCCTTGGCCCGCGCGTCATTGCCCGCATAGCTGGCGGCGACGACGACTCCGGTTTCCTTCAGCGCGAGGCTGATCGCCTCGCCGATTCCGCGAGTCCCGCCGGTAACGATCGCCACGCGTGCCATTCATGCTCTCCCAAGCCGATTCTTCGATCAGGTCGGGGATACCCAGCCTTGTAGCTCGCGCGCAATCATGCGCCGCAACATAGCGAGACCGCCGGGGGTGTCGTTGAGACAGGGAAGATAGGCGAAATCGCTCCCGCCCGCCTCGATGAAGCTCTCGCGTCCCCGGATCGCGAGCTCCTCGAGCGTTTCTAGGCAGTCCGCCGAAAATCCCGGCGCCAGGATCGCGACCTTCTTGACTCCTGTCGCGGGCAGCGCCGCCAGCGTCGCGTCGGTCGCGGGCTGGAGCCATTGCGCGCGCCCGAATCGCGATTGGAACGCGATCGTCACCTCGCGACCGAGTGCCTCTCCCAACAGCCGCGCGGTCTTCTGACAGTGGCAATGATAGGGGTCGCCCAGTTCCAATGTCCGCTGCGGCATCCCGTGGAAGCTCGCGATCAGTGCATCGGGGACGAAATCGAGCGCCGCCAATCCCGTCTCGACCGATTCCTTCAGCGCCGCGATATAGCCAGGATCGTCATGATAGGGCGGCAGCGTCCGAACCGCGGGCTGCCAGCGCATCGTCGCGAGCTGCGCGAATGCCTTGTCGTTGGCGG
>JBKJNP010000282.1:0-5083 GCA_046593565.1 Sphingomicrobium sp.
CGCTCCGTCGGGCTTGCGCGTGTAGATCGGCGGCAATTTGCGCCCGAGCAGGATCTTGCGCTGGATATCGAGCTCTTCGGGGGTCTCGTAACAGGCATAGACCCGGCCATCGGCGCGCAGCCGCTCGAATTCGCGGTCATAGATGGCGAACCGCTCCGACTGACGGACGGTCGCGGCGGGGACCAGTCCCAGCCAATCGAGATCGGCGCGGATCGCCTCGACATGCTCCTCGCGGCTGCGCTCCAGATCGGTATCGTCGATCCTCAGCAGGAAGCGGCCCCCGGATTGGGCGCTGAGCAGATAATTATGCAAAGCGGTGCGCATATTGCCGACGTGGAGTCGCCCGGTCGGCGATGGGGCGAAGCGGGTGGTAGTGGTCATCGCGCGGCGCCTACGGCTTCAGCGCTGACCTGTCACCTGCCGGGAGATGATTTCCAGGATCGTAAATCACCGCATTCCACGTCCACAGGTCATTGCATCCGCGCGGCATACGTTGCCCCGCCGCGAGGCGTGGTTTGATGCCAAGATCGTTTGCCCGATAGCCGATGTTCTGCGTCAAATGTTCCAAGTTTTTGAGCGTCGACCAAAGGCGGCTGGACAGTTGCCGTGCTTGGCTACGGTCGTCGTCCCCGATTACGCCGGTGCCGGGATCGATGATCTTGAGCGCCTGCCAGTCGTTGGACAAGGCGTAGTTCAACTCGCGAGCCCGGCTCGAGTAGTCGACGAACCTGAGATAGCGGTCGGCAACATCCTCGCCCGATTGCTTGCCAAGCTGGAGCAGGCTCTCCTCGCTCAGCGGGGTGTAGGTGAACTGCCACATCAAGGGTCGCTCGAGCCACTTGGGATCGACCTCGCCCTCGCCACTCGCGGCGCGCATCACCTGGACGATTCGGTCGTTCATGCACGGGATCGTCTTCTGGTACGCAAGCGCGGTCGCGGCCATGCGCGAAATCTGCGTGTCGGCGAGGGATTTGCTTGTCTCGCATGTCGCGCTGCGCAGCGCGGTCGGACGCCCACCCCGCCAGCGCTTGCGCGATCAGCACACCGGCGATGACGACGATCAGTTCAAACAGGAACAGCCGCAGCGTGACTTTGGCGCTGGCCCCGGCCCAACAGGATCGAACCGCGCGGAACATCACCGCCAGTCCTTGAGCATGCCGCAGGAGTCGACCCTCGGGAGGATCGCGGGATCGATCGGGGTCGATCCTAATCCCAGTGGCCGAAAATCGGCAGGATTGCCCATGCGACGGTTCATCATCCAGCGCAGGGTGCTGTCGACCTGCATCGCCGCCGCGCGCACCCGCGACCGATCCTCTAGCGAGGCCGCGCCAAGGCTGGGGTCGAGCAAGCGAAAGATAGACCATTGCCGCGCCATCTCGCTGGAATAGGTATTGTGGACGCTCGCGGTTGCCTGGAGCTCGCGGAGCGACTCGACCTGGTCGGGCGTGGCGACCAGCGCGATCTTGCGCCAGTCGTCCGCGCCGAACTGCGGCTCGCCCGGTCTCGGTACGGCCGGGCGGCCGATCGCATCGCCGGTCATCGACCCGCCGTTGGCGGCGCCCGGCTGATCGACGCGACATGGCTGCGGAGGCAGGGCGCAAAACGCTGCCAATAGCCCAGCGTTCGATTCAGCTGGCGCGCGCTCTCGGTCGCATCGGCGAACAGTCGCCGGCCAGCCTCGCGTTCGGCGCGCGATCCCACCCAATTGGCTAGTCCCTGCGCGGCAAGCACACCGACGACGACAACGACGAATTCGAAGATGAACAGCCGCGCGGTCAGCTTGCCGCGACCGTTGCCCCACCATTGCCTGACGGCTTGAAACATGTCCCCGCACCCCTGCTCAACGGCAGTCTAGCGGCTATCTGCCCGTATGGAAGGCGTTGGTGATCGGGTAGCGGCGGTCGCGGCCGAAGTTGCGGGTGCCGATTTTCACGCCGGGCGGTGCCTGGCGGCGTTTGTATTCGGCGCGGAGGAGCTTGCGCTCGATGTCGGCGACCAGGGCCTCGTCGGCACCGGTGACCTCCACCGTCTCCCGGACCGATTTCTCATCCTCGACCAAGGCCTCGAGGATCCGGTCGAGCAAGGCGTAGGGCGGCAAACTGTCCTCGTCCTTCTGGTTGGGGCGAAGCTCGGCGGTCGGCGGCTTGTCGATCACCCGCTGCGGCATCACCGGGCCGTCGGGACCGAGGCCGCCCTCGGGCCGGTGTTCATTGCGCCAGCGCGACAGCGCGAAACAGGTCGATTTATACGCATCCTTGAGCACCGAATAACCGCCCGCCATGTCGCCGTATAGCGTTGCATAGCCGACCGACATCTCGCTCTTGTTGCCGGTGGTGAGCAGCATGTGGCCGTGGGTGTTGGACAGCGCCATCAGCGTGACCATGCGCAACCGCGACTGGATATTCTCCGCTGCCAGCCCCTCTGCCCCGTCGAGCATCTTGTCGAACGCCTGCACTCCCGGGACGATCGGGATGACGTCATGGCGGCAGCGCAGCATCGCCGCGCATTCGGCGGCATCGTCCAGGCTGTCATCGCTGGTATATTTGCTCGGCAGCATCACGCACCACAGTTTGTCGGCACCCAGCGCATCGACCGCGATCGCGGCCGAAAGCGCGCTGTCGATCCCGCCGCTCAAGCCGAGCAATACGCCGGGGAAGCCGTTGCGGCCGACATAGTCGCGAAGCCCGGTCATCATCGCGCGGTAGATATCTTCGGGATAGACCGACAGCCGAGACTTCTTGCCCGGTGTGCAGCCCCAGCCATTGGCGTTGCGTTGCCATTCGGTCAGCCACAAAGTCTCGTCCCAATCGGGCATTTGCACCACGATCCCGCCATCGTCGTTGACGACGAAGCTCGACCCGTCGAACGCGAGCTCGTCCTGCCCGCCGACGCGGTTGAGATAGACCAATGGCAGACCGGTTTCGGTGACGCGGGCCTGGACCAGGGCCAGGCGGCGATGGTCCTTGTCGAGCTCGAACGGGCTCCCGTTGGAGACCAGCAATATTTCCGCGCCGCCCTTGGCAAGGTGCGCGCAGACCGATTCGAGCCAAATATCCTCGCAGATCGGGATTCCGAGTTTGACCCCGCGCCACTCGACCAGATCGGGCAAGGGGCCGGGAGCGAACACGCGTTTCTCGTCGAACGTGCCGTAATTGGGGAGCTCGTGTTTCAGCCGCCGCGCTACCAGCTTGCCGCCCTCGGCGAGGCTCATGGTATTGTACACGGCGCCCTCCTCCTCATGGATCGAGCCGAACAGAATCGCGGGGCCGCCGTCGGCGGTGGCGTCAATCAGCCGCTCGGCCGCCTCCATCGTCCGCCGCACGAATTCGGGCTTGAGCACCAGATCCTCGGGCGGATAGCCGGTCAGCTGGAGCTCGGGAAACATGATGAGATCGGCGCCCTTGGCCTTCGCCCGCCAATCAAGCATCGCCGCGGCGTTGGCGCCGAGGTCGCCGACGCGCTGGTTGAGCTGGGCAAGGGCGATGGTCAGTTTTTCGGTCACCGCACCGCTTTAACGCGCCGCGCGGGGCGAACAAGCTTGTCGCCGGTGCATTACGCTGGCTAAGGGGAGCAACCGCCGAAGGGGATATGCGCAATCATGAAATTGCTGGCCGGCAACTCCAACCTGCCGCTCGCCACGGCGATCGCGGACTATCTCGACATGAAGCTGACCGAGGCCAGCGTGCGCCGCTTCGCCGACGAGGAAGTGTTCGTCGAGGTCAACGAGAATGTCCGCGGCGAGGACGTGTTCGTGATCCAGTCGACCAGCTTTCCGACCAACGACAATCTGATGGAATTGCTGATCTGCATGGACGCGCTGCGGCGCGCCTCGGCCAAGCGCATCACCGCGGTCATCCCGTATTTCGGTTACGCCCGGCAGGATCGCAAACCCGGCCCGCGAACCCCAATCTCGGCCAAACTGGTGGCCAACATCATCACCACCGCGGGTGCCGACCGGGTGCTGACGATGGACCTCCACGCCGGACAGATTCAGGGCTTCTTCGACATCCCGACCGATAACCTTTGGGCAGCACCGGTGATGGCCGCCGACATCAAGGCACGGATCGGCAATAAGGATTTGACCGTGGTGTCGCCCGACGTCGGCGGCGTGGTCCGCGCGCGCAGCCTCGCCAAGCGGCTCGACAATGCCCCGTTGGCGATCGTCGACAAGCGCCGTGAACGCGCCGGCGAGAGCGAAGTGATGAACATCATCGGCGATGTCGACGGGCGCGTGTGCGTGCTGATCGACGATATCGTCGATTCGGCCGGCACCTTGTGCAACGCCGCCGCCGCGCTGAAGCAGCAGGGCGCGACGGAGGTGGTGGCTTATTCGAGCCATGGCGTATTGTCGGGAGGCGCCGCCGCGCGAGTCGAGGGGTCCGATCTCACCGAACTGGTGGTCACCGATTCAATCTATTCGGACCAGCCCGACGTCAAAGGCGGCAAGATCCGCCGCCTGACCATCGCGCCCTTGTTCGCCGAAGCGATCCGCCGGATCGCGGACGAAAGCAGCGTGTCGAGCCTGTTTGATTAATCCGGCGGTGCGGCGACCGGGGCGCCGATCGACCAGGTGAAGCCGTAGGGGTCGGTGACTTGCCCGTAGCGATCGCCCCAGAATTGATCGGCGAGCGGGAATTTCTCGACCGCGCCTGCCTCGAGCGCGCGATTCCACGCGGCGTCGGCGTCTTTGACCTGGAGGTGCAGGGTCGAACTGCCTGGCGGGGTTGCGGCACCGCCATATTCGGGGAAATCGTCGTTGAGCAGCAGATGTCCGCCGTTGAGCAATAGGTGAGCGTGCATGATGCGCTTGCCATCTTCGGCCTTCATCGGCTCCATCGCGGTCTCGGCGCCAAACGCGCGGCCGTAGAAATCGATCGCTTCGATCGCCTTGCCGCCTCGGATGGTAAGGTGGGGGGTGATCCCGTCGGTCGGACCCTGATTCGGATTGCCTGCCATGCGACTCGCTCCTTGCCAATCGTGAGGGCCGCATTTATAGGCGCGCGCTTCCGCAATTGGTGGAAAAACGAATCGCCCGGCCAGTTAGGGCTGCCGTGGCGGTTCGCAAACGTCGCCCCCCGATGAG
>JBKJNP010000283.1:0-3752 GCA_046593565.1 Sphingomicrobium sp.
GGTGATCGCCGCACCCTCGCGGGTCTTTTTCGCCTTGCCGAACTCGACCACATAATCATCGCCCGGCCACGGCCGCCGCGCCCAGGCATCGTCGAGCATCGCGCGATGTTCGAAGAAGATCACCGGGTCGTGCCCGCGCAAGCTCGCACGCAGCAGCCCGACCGCATCCTCGGCGTTCGACGGCACCGCCACCTTCCAGCCGGGGTTGTGGACGAACTGCACTTCGTTGGTCTGGCTGTGCCACGGGTCGCCGCATTTGAAGAAGCCGCCGGGTATCCGCAGCACCATCGGCGCGGCAAAACGGTTGGCGGTGCGCCAGCGCATCGTCCCGCAGTCATTGATCTGCTCGGTCGCCGGCTCGGCATATTTGCGGAACTGGATTTCGGGCACCGGCATCAGGCCGGCCAGCGCCATGCCGACCGCGCGGCCGATGATCCCCTCCTCGTTGAGCGAGGTGTCGAACACGCGGTCGTGGCCATATTTGTCCTGCAGGCCGAGCGTCACCGCATGGACCCCGCCCTTGGGTCCGACATCCTCGCCGAATACCAGCACCTTGGGATTCGCCGCCATTTCCTGGTCGAGCACGCGGCGGATCGCGGTCACCATGTTGATCCGCTGGCCCTCGGGCGCCGCAACTTCGGTCATCCCGTCAAGGCTCAGCCCGGCTCCGCCGCCGACCTTCGCCGCCTCGCCCTCGAAGAACACATTGCGCGTCACCCGCTCGGGCGGCGACGGCTTGCGCGCCTCGGCTTCGGCCCGCGCCGCCTCGACCGCATGCGCGACCCCCGCCTCGATCCGCTCCCAGTCCAGGTGCGGCGCATAGGCCCTCAATTTGGGTAGCGGATCGCGCGCCCATTCGGCGGCGATCTCGTCCTCGCTCTTGTAGGTCTGGGTATCCTGGAAACTATGTCCCTCGAGCCGCGGCACGGTCAGCCGGATCAGCGCCGGTCCATGACCCCCGCGGACATGCGCCACCGCTTCGCCGATCAGCATCGCCGCTTGCGCCGGTTCGGTCCCGTCGCCGTTGAAAATCTGCAAATTGCGGAAACTGGCGAGGTTGGCGGCGATATCGCGCCCGGGAGTCTGATAATCCGACGGCACCGAGATGCCGTAGCCATTGTCCTCGATGTAAAATAGCATTGGCAACGATTGTGTCGTTGCAATGTTTAGGGCAGCCCAAAATCCACCCGTCGCGCAGCTCGCGTCGCCGCCCAGCACCACGCCGATTGAGCCCTTGGCTTCGTCACCAAGCACCCGCTCGCGGTAAGTGACCGCCTGCGCCCAGCCCGCCGCCGGCGCATATTGCGCACCGACTCCGCCGCACATCGGCAAGGCATGCGCACCGCCCGGGTTGGGATAATTGAACACCACCCCGATATCGCGCCCGTCCGAATAGCCGCCTTCGCGCCCCATCCCGCTGCCCAGCGCGTCGGCCAGATCGACCCCCAGCGCCAGCAGCATCGGCCGCGATCGATAATAACCGCACGCTGCGTCGCCGTCGCGTAAGCGCATCCCCAGCAGCACCTGCGCCAAATCGTGCCCGCGCGCGGAAAATTGGTAGAGCACCTTCTTTTCGGGAACGAGCCGCGTCTCTTCCAGCTCGTCGAGCGCCCGGCTCGTCGTCACCAGCCGCGCCACCTCACCCCAGTCGATTTCATCGCCGATTTCGGGCTTCAGCTGCGGCTCACGCTCGGCCACGTCACTCACTCATCACGCCCAGCACCGCCGCGACGAACCGGTCGACCGCGTCGTCGGCCAGGCCGAGGATGTTGAACCGCCCGCTGTCGGCCATGTAGATCGCATGATCCTGGCGAAGCTTGAGCACCTGCTCCTTGGACAGCGGGAGCATCGAGAACATGCCGTTCTGGTCGGCAATAAACGCCAGGCTCGGATGCGCCGCCGCCAGTCGCGCCCGCAGCGACTCGATCCGCCCGCGCATGGTATCCAGCTCGACGAGCCAGTCGGCGCGCAAAGCCTCATCCTCCAGCACCGTCCGCACCACCGCCGCGCCATGATCAGGGGGCATCGACCACAATTCGCGCGCGATCTGCAGCACATGCGCCATCGCCTGGCGGCTGGCCTCGACCGATCCGGTCTTGAGGAACAGGCAGCCGACGCGGTCGCGATATACCCCGAAATTCTTGTCGCAGCTCTGCGCCACGATCACTTCGTCGCAAGCGTCCAACACCCCGCGCAATCCTGCCGCATCTTCCTCAAGCCCGCGCCCAAGCCCTTGATAGGCAAGGTCGACGATCGGCAACAATTGCTGCTCGACGATCGCCTCCGTCACCTCGGCCCACTGTCCCGCATCAAGATCCGCACCGGTCGGATTATGGCATCCGCCCTGCAACAGCACGACGTCGCCCGGCCGCGCCTCGGCAACCTTGGCCATCAAAAGGTCGAACCGGACTTCGCGCGCGTCGCGGTCGTAATAATCGTAGGTCACCGGCTCAAGCCCGGCACCGACCACCAACGGCACATGGTTGGGCCAGGTGGGTAGCCCGACCAGCACCCGCGCCTCCGGATTGGCCACGGCCACCAGTTTCAACGCCAGCGCCAACGCCCCGCATCCGCCCGGCGTCTGCAGCCCAAGGATCCGCTCGTCCGACGCATGTTCCCCGAGCAGGATCGGCGCGATCAATTTGGGGAAAATCGTATCGCCGGCACCACCCAGATAGCCCTTGCTCTGCTGCCGCTCCCACAGCAATTTCTCGGCCGCCTTGACGCTGCGCATCACCGGCGTCTTGCCGCTGCCATCCTTATACACCCCGACCCCGACATCGATTTTCTCGGGGCGCGTATCGGCGTTGGCCAGCGCGATCAAAGCGAGCAGGCTATCGCTCTTTACAGGGTCAAGGTCGGCCAGCCGGCGGTGGCTTGTAGCGGTCAGCATCGGGCGGCTCTAGCGTCTCTAGGAGTCATAATCCACCGCCACCCCGTCCCCCACCGGGACCGACTGGCAGGTCAACACATAGCCGTCGGCAATCTCGTCGTCGGTCAGGCCATACTGGACCGCCATCTCGACCTTGCCCGCGGTGCATTTGGCGCGGCACGTCGCGCACACCCCCGCCTTGCACGCAAACGGCGCCGGAAGCCCTGCGGCGCGCGCCGAATCGAGGATCGACTCGCCGGTGAATTCGATCCGCCGGGTCCGCCCGTCGAGCGTCACCGATATCTGCTGCCCGGCTGCCTCCTCCTGCAACGCGGCCAGCTCCGCCGCCTGTGCACCTGACGGCCGCCCCGCGGTGAAGCGTTCGATGTGGATCCGCTCATGCCCAATCTTGCGCTCGACCAGCACCGCCTCGGCCGCGTCCATCATCGGCCCGGGGCCGCAGATGAACCACGCGTCGACGCTGCCCGGATCGACAACCAGCCGGTCGACTGCCTCGCCGCAACGCGCGGCGTCGAGCATGCCGTTGAAAAGCTCGATCTCGCCTTCCTCCTCGGCGAGGAAGTGGAACAGCTCGATCCGCCCCATGTAGCGGTCTTTGAGCTCGGCCAACGCTTCCAGAAAGATCACCGACTGGCTGTCGCGATTGCCATAGAACAGGGTGAAGCGGCTGGCCGGCTCTTGCGCCAAGGCGGTGCGGATCAGCGACATGATCGGCGTGATCCCCGATCCCCCCGCAATCCCGACATAGCGCCGCGCCGCCCCGGCTTCGAACGGCACGGTGAACGAGCCATGCGGCGTCATCACGTCGACCATGTCGCCCGCACGCAGGCTTTCCGCGACCCAGTTGGAAAACACGCCC
>JBKJNP010000034.1:0-2674 GCA_046593565.1 Sphingomicrobium sp.
CGCCCTCAAAGATTCCGGCATTGTTGATCAGCACGTCAATCCGCCCGTCGAGCCGCTCGAATGCGGCTTCCCACAGGCGGCGCGGGGCTTGCGGATCGGTGAAGTCGGCGGCGACCAACGTCGCGCTGCCGGCAGTCGACTGGCCGACCACGCGGTGGCCGGCGGCTTCAAGGGTGGCGAGCGTGGCCTCGCCGATTCCGCGGCTTGCGCCGGTAAGCAGGATGTTCATGGAGGCGCGACTAGCGCAGCCTATTCGTCATTGCGAGCGAAGCGAAGCAATCACCCCGTTCGAACGTATAGATTGCTTCGTCCCCCGGCCTTCGCCGGGGTCCTCGCAATGACGGCTAGGCGGCGAAGGTCGAGACGAACGCGCTGGTGGTCGCCCTGAATTCCTCGATCTGTGCCGAGAAGCGGCCGAAGCCCTGCTCGACGCTGTCAATGTCCTGCGCGACGTTTTCGGTATCGCTGCGAATCGCGGCGATGGTCGAACTCATCGAATCGGCGGCCAATGCCGTTTCATCAACCGCAGCCGTGATCATCGTCACCGTCTGCGCCTGCAATTCCATCGCCTGGCGGATGCGCCCGGCCGAGACCTGCACTTCCTCGACGGTCGACTGGATCGAGCCATTGGCTTCGACCGTCTGGCGGGTCGCCTGCTGGATCGCGGTGATCTTGGCGGTGATGTCGTCGGTGGCGCGCGCGGTTTGGCTGGCGAGGCTCTTCACTTCCTGCGCGACGACCGCGAAGCCGCGGCCGGCATCGCCGGCGCGGGCGGCCTCGATGGTGGCATTGAGCGCGAGCAAATTGGTTTGGCCGGCGATGTCGCGGATCAGGCCGAGGATCGATTCGATTGCCTCGACATGGGTCGAGAGCGCCTTCGATACCTTGACCGCTTCTTCTGCCTGGCCGCCGGCGCGAGTGGCGACGTCGGACGCGACCTCGACTTCGGAGCGGGCGTCCTCGATCGCGCGGATTAGGCCGGCCGCGGTCTGGGCAGCTTCACGCATTGCGGTGGCGGACTGCTCGGCGGCGGCGGCGACTTCGCTGGTCTTGCCGAGCATGCCGCGCGCCGAGGCGCTGGTGGCTGAGGCCTGACCGCGCAGTTCCTCGCTTTGCTGGGTGCAGCTCTGGACAATGCCTAGCACCTTGCCGTTGAAATCATTGGCGCGGCGCGAATGGACTTTTTCACCCTCACCATGGGCGAGGTGAATGGCATGGTGGATGAAGCAGTCGACTTCGATCGCCTGGACCTCGGACAGGGTACGAGCATAACGAATCAGATCCGCCTCGTCGTTGACCTGGCGGCGGAGGATTACGAAAGCTGCCTCGGTTTCGGCCGACAGGCCGGCGAGCAGGGTCGAGAGCGTCAATCCGGCGTTGACCGCGCGTTCGACATAAATGCGCGCCTTTGCGGTCCATTCGGGATGTTCGATTCGGGCGAACTTCATTGCGACGAATGGCTGAATCTTGGCGGCGTGATCGTCGATCTGGACAAGGTCGAACGGCACGGAAAGTTCGGGCGATCGTGCGTAGCGGGCCCAAAATTCACGCGCCATTTCGAACGAGTCCGCCTCGAGCAGCGACCATAATTCGCGGGACCTCTGTGCGAGATCACCGGCCGAATCGTAAAGCGCGAGCCCGCGCGCCAGATCATATTCGCCATTTGAATTCGAGCCGACCACGGTCCCCATTTCCACTCTTCCTATATACTTTAACGTCGCTGGCCACTGCTATGCGATGCCAATGGTTAAAGCGGAGTTAGTGGTTGCCTCATGCTTGCGACTCTTCTCGATGCTGCCTAGGGAGCGGACCATATTCCCGCCCGCAGGCAAAGAGGCTCCATGACCCGCAATCCCGACCGGCCGCTGTCGCCGCACCTGACGATCTGGAAATGGGGACCCGGCATGCTGGTCTCGATCCTTCACCGGGTGACGGGCGGCGCGCTGGCGGTGGCCGGGCTCGCCTTATTCACCTGGTGGCTGTGGGCGATCGCTGCGGGCGCGGACGAATATGAGAAATTCGTCGCATGCATCGTGTCGGAAACCTACGGCATCCCGCTGATGCTGGTCGTGCTGGTCGGGCTGACCTGGGCCTTCTGGCAGCACCTTCTGTCGGGTATCCGCCATCTGGTGATGGATGCCGGCGCGGGGTTCGAGCTTCGCACCAACCGCCTGTTCGCGGTGTTGACCATAGCTGGGTCGCTGTTCCTCACCGCTTTGACCTGGGCGATCGCATTGGGAGTCTGGGCATGAGCATCGGCGAATCTTCGACCCCGCTCGGCCAGGTCCGCGGCGCCGGATCGGCGCAGCATGGGGCCGAGCATTGGATGCGCGAGCGGCTGACCAGCGCCGCGCTCCTGCTGCTCGGACTGTGGCTATTGCTGTCGCTGCTACTGCTTCCGTCGCTCGACCGGCTGACGCTGACCGAATGGCTGCGGGCTCCGAGCGGCGCGGTACCGATGGCGCTGCTGGTGATCACCGCCTTCATCCATTCGGTCGACGGCCTCAAGACCGTGGTCGACGATTATGTCCACGACGAGGGCAGCCGCCTGCTGCTCCACGGCATCCTGACCTTCGCCGGCATCGGCGCCGGGTCGCTCGCCCTGTTCAGCCTTGCCAAGATTGCGTTCGGAGCCTGACTCGATGACTGCCTACAAGATTATCGACCATGTTTA
>JBKJNP010000141.1:0-3347 GCA_046593565.1 Sphingomicrobium sp.
AGGCCCGCGAGGGCCTTGCGGGCAAGCGCGGGGTCGCTCGCGCTCTCTTGTCGCACGAGCGCCAGGAACAATGGCAGCGGCCGCGGCGAATGGGGAATGCTGCGCTCATGCTGCACCGCTCCAGTCCCATGTTGCGGTGCAATAGGGCGCGGTGCTACGAAGCCTTTCGCATCAGGAGCGCTGTTCATGGGTAAGTCGTCGGGCAAGGTCACCATCAAGAAATACGCCAACCGGCGATTATATGACACCGAAAGCTCGAGCTACATCACGCTCGACCGATTGGGGGCGATGATCCGCGAAGGCCGCGACTTCGAAGTGATCGACGCCAAGTCGGGCGATGACATCACCCACCAGGTGCTGACCCAGATCATCGTCGAGGAGGAATCGCGCGGCGAAGGGGCGACCATGTTGCCGGTCAATTTCCTTCGCCAGTTGATCGGGCTGTACGGCGGCCAGATGCAGGGCGCGGTGCCATCCTATCTCGACGCAGCGATGGACATGTTCCAGAAGAATCACGCAGCGATGCGCGACGCGGTCGGTACGCCGTTCGGCGGCGCGGGCGTATTCGCCGATCTCGCCAAGCGCAACATGGCGATGTTCGAGGAAGCTGGCCGGGCGTTCGTTCCCGGCGCGGCGCCCCGCAAAGAACCCGAGGCGGAACCGCAAAGCGAAGTCGACATGCTCCGCGCCGAGCTAGCGGCATTGCAGGCGAAGGTCGATAAATTGGGGAAATGACGCGCTCGAGTCAGCGGCACGAAGTTGCGTAAGATAACGCCAACATTGTCCATTACAAGTCTTGTTCTTGCGTGCGGACCACCACATGTTGTGCTTGCAACTCAGCACAGCGAAAGGAGGTGATCCGATGTCTCATGGTTCAGCTAAGGGGTCGGAGAAGTTCGTTCGGGAGATGCGCTTTTAAGGAGCGCCATGGTCTCCCGGGCTGGAGCATTCCGGCCGCTGACCATGTCTCGGGGGTCGACGCTTGGCGTCGGCCCCCGATTTACTGTACGCACCCGTTACGAGGTCGGGCACCTTGCGGACCGAGGCGGAACCGTTCCGCCGCTGGACCGTCTTTGCGGTGATCTCACGACAACAGGGAGGATGGTCATGGCCAAGGCAAGCAAGACGACGAGCAAGAGCGGCGCAAGCAAAAAAAGCGGATCGAGCAAGTCGACGATCGATAAATTGGCGAAAGCCGCGATGAGCCGCGAAATGCTTGCCGCCGGCTTGACCGCGGCCGCCGCCGCGATCGCCGCCAGCCCCAAGGCCCGCCGCGCGATCCGCGATGCCGGGCTGGACGCCGCCGACAGCGCCAGCAGCGCCGCCAACCAGATGATGAACAGCGCCGGTAAATTGGGCTCGCTGATCGCCGAAGCCGTCGCCGACGCCGCCCAGCGCGTGCTGTCGGGCAATTGGGTCGACAGCGCCGAGGATGTGGTCAGCAAGGCGACTGCCAGCGCCAAGAAAGCAGTCGGGCTGAAATCGACTCCGTCGAAACGCAAACCTGCCAAGCGCGCACCCGCGAAGCGCAAGCCGGCAGCGCGCAAGCCGGCGGCGGCCAAAGCTGCAACGGCCAAGGCGGCGGCAGCGAAACCGGCGGCCAGCAAGGCCAAACCGCGCACCGCCGCCAAACGCAAACCGGCGCCCCGGCGCGCGACTCGCTCGGCAGCCAAGCCGGCCGCCCCAAAGCGTTGATCGACGGCAGTTTTCGCCCACTGGAATAAGCGCATGGCCCATGCCATTGGGCGGCGATGACCTCGCCGCCCACCCCCCGCTCGTCGCCCTTCGCCGTCATCGTGCTCGCCGCCGGGCAGGGGACGCGGATGCGCTCCGACACCCACAAGGTGCTCCACCCGATCGCCGGCAAGCCGATGTTGCTGCACCTGCTCGACACGGTGGCGTCAATGGGCGCGGCGCGACAGGTGGTGGTGGTCGGAAAGGGCCGCGAGCAATTGGAGACGGCGCTGGCCGGACGCGGGGTTACGACCGCGCTGCAGGCCGAGCAGAAGGGCACGGCGCACGCGGTGCAACAAGCGCGCGATGCGCTTGATGGCTTCGATGGACCGGTACTGATTCTCTACGCCGACACGCCGTTCGTGACCGACGAGACGCTACGTCGGATGCTTGAGCGCCTGGCGCAAGCCGACGATCCGGGCGTGGTGGTGATGGCGAGCTCGCCCGACGATGGCAAAGCTTATGGCCGGGTGATCCTGGAAGGCGGCGACCGGATCGCCAAGATGGTCGAATTTAAGGATGCCAGCGCGGAAGAGCGCGCGGTAAGATTGTGCAATTCGGGGATGATGGCGGTTGGCGCAGGCGACCTGTTCGGCTGGATTGACCAGGTTGGCAACGACAATGTCGCGGGCGAATTTTACCTGCCCGACGTGGTCAATGTGGCAGCGGACTCGGGGCGGCATCCGGTGGCGATCGAGGGCGAGGCGTTCGAGACCGCGGGGGTCAATAGCCGCGCCGAACTGGCCCATCTGGAACTGGACTGGCAGCGGCGGCGGCGCGAAGAAGCGCTGGAGCAGGGCGCGACATTGATCGACCCCGAAAGCGTGTGGTTTTCGGCCGATACCGAGCTTGGCCGCGACTGTACAATCGAGCCGCATGTGGTGTTCGGGCCGGGGGTGAAGATCGCCGACGGGGCAGTGATTCGGGCGTTTTCGCACATCGAGGGAGCGACGATCGCCGGCGGATGCGAAGTCGGACCATTTGCGCGGCTTCGACCGGGGACGGTCCTGGAAGAAGGCGCCAAAGTCGGCAATTTCGTCGAGATTAAGAAGGCGCGGCTGGGCAAGGGCGCCAAGGCCAGTCATCTATCCTATCTCGGCGATGCGAATGTCGGCGAGAAAGCCAATATCGGCGCGGGGACGATCACCTGCAATTATGACGGGTTCGGCAAATATCCGACCCGCATCGGCGCGGGCGCGTTCATCGGGTCCAACAGCTCGCTGATCGCGCCGGTCAACATCGGCGACGGCGCGATCGTCGGCGCTGGGTCAGTGGTGACCAAGGATGTCGCGGCCGACGAACTGGCGGTGGCGAGGGCATTGCAACGCGGAATGAAAGGCTGGGCGGCACGGTTTAGGGCGAGGCAGCAGGCCAAGAAGGACAAAGCGTAAATGTGTGGAATTGTCGGGATTGTCGGGCGGTCGGACGTTGCGCAGCGATTGTTCGACGGGCTTCGGCGGCTCGAATATCGGGGCTACGATTCGGCCGGGATCGTCACCGTCCAGGACGGCGATTTCGATCGGCGGCGGGCGGAGGGCAAGCTCGACAATCTGAAGCGCGAACTCGATGGCGATCCGCTCAGCGGCAAGGTCGGGATCGCGCACACGCGGTGG
>JBKJNP010000179.1:0-3127 GCA_046593565.1 Sphingomicrobium sp.
CCGTTGACGTACAAGGTCGGCGCGGTCGACGACCATCTCGGCGCCCCGCTCGAGATTGAGATCGGCGATGCGCGCAAGATCGTCATCACCTACAAGTCTGCCCCCGACGCCGGAGCGCTCCAATGGCTGACCCCTGAGCAGACCGCGGGCAAGAAGCAGCCCTATCTGTTCAGCCAGGGCCAGGCGATCGAGAACCGCACCTGGATTCCGACCCAGGATTCGCCCGGCATCCGCCAGACCTGGGAAGCGAGGATCAGCGTCCCCGAGCCGCTAACGGCCGTGATGAGTGCACCGGCAGTGGGCGAGCCCGCGCCGTCCGGCAGCTCGCGCCAGTTCGCCTTCAGGATGGACAAGCCGGTCGCGCCTTATCTGATTGCGATCGGGGTTGGCGATCTGGCCTTCCGCAAGCTCGGGGCACGCACGGGCGTGTGGACCGAGCCGGCGATGCTCGACAAGGCCGCCGCCGAGCTGAGCGATACCGAGAAAATGGTCGAAGCCGCCGAGGCGCTCTACGGGCCCTACCAATGGGGCCGCTATGACCTTCTCGTCCTGCCCCCCAGCTTCCCGTTCGGCGGGATGGAGAATCCGACCCTGACCTTCCTCACTCCGACCTTCATCGCCGGGGACAAGAGCAACAACAGCCTGATCGCGCATGAACTCGCGCACAGCTGGTCGGGCAATCTCGCCACCAACGCCACCTGGTCCGATTTCTGGCTCAACGAGGGCATGACCACCTATGCCACCACCCGCATCGTCGAGGCGGTGTACGGACCCAAGGTCGCGGCCCAGCAAATCTCGCTCGGCCATGATGCGATGCGCAAGGCGGTCGAGGAGAATGGCGGCGCCGCCGGGGCCGACACGCGGCTACGCATCGACCTCAAGGGCCGCGCTCCGGGCGATGGGCTGACCGACATTGCCTACGAGAAGGGCGCCGCCTTCCTCCGCACGATCGAGCTTGCGGTCGGGCGCGAGCGGTTCGACGTGTGGCTCAAGGGCTGGTTCGCCCGCCACCAGTTCCAGCCGGTCACCACCAGCCTGTTCCTGGCCGATATTCGCGAGCACCTCATCAAGGGCGATGCGGCGCTCGAATCCAAGCTGGCGCTTGACGCCTGGGTCGACCAGCCAGGCATTCCGGCCAGTCTCGCCGCGGCCGATCCGGCCGCCTTCGCCGAGGTCGATGGTGCGGTCACCGCTTTCGCTTCGGGCACAGCGCCACAGAAAGCAGTGTGGGACCGCTGGACCACCGACGAGCGCCTGCGCTTCCTCACCCGGATCGATCGCAAGCAGCCGGTCGACAAACTGGAGCTGCTCGGCCGCGGTTTCGGCCTCGCGCGGGCCGGCAATAATGAGCTGCGCTTCGCTTTCCTCGACCTCGCGGTCGCCAACCGGCTCGACGTCGCGGTGCCGGCGCTGGAGGACTTCCTGATGACCCAGGGCCGTCGCAAATTCGTCCGCCCCTTGCTCACCGGGCTGTACGAAGATCCGCAATGGGGCCGGCCGATCGCCCAGCGTATCTATCCCAAGGCGCGGCCGATGTATCACCCCGTCACGGTGCGCGATATCGACAAGTTAATGGCACCATCCTGACCGCAAAATTAGCGCCAGACGGGTCAGACTTTAACGCGGCATAAACGCTCTTCGTCTATCGCTCGGCTTCCTGCCAACGAGTGGATAGCGGATGTACGAGGCACCCGACCGGTATAAGCGCATGGTTTCGGCACGCCTTCCCGGTGGGGAGTCGCTCGCGCTGACCAGTCCCAACGCGCCGGACAATGGTTCGCCTTTGCGTGATGCGCAGCTGCTCGCGCGCGCCCAGCTGGCGCCGTTCTTCGCCATTGCCAACGTCATTGCCGCCTTGCTGATGGCCGGCAGCTTGATGACGACGGTATCGTCGCCGACCCTGCTTGGCTGGGTTGGAGCAGTGGGTCTGGTCAATTTCGTCGCGATGCAATTGTCGCGCAACCAGGCAATCACTCACGTCGGTCGCTCGGGCCGCCAGGTGCCGCAGGCTTTCCTGGTCGGCGAAGTGCTCGGTCGCGCCCTGGTCTGGCTCAGCCTGCCGCTTTATTATTTCCCGTCGCTCGATCCGGCCGGCCAGTTGGTCACCGCATCGCTCATTTCGGGGCTTGGTATCGCCGCGCTCGGGCTGGTGGTGGTACCGGCCTGCGTCACCGCCTGGATGGCGAGCTTTACCGTCGGCTTGTGCTTCACATTGTTCACCGCCCACGCCGCGATGCCGTTCCTCAACAAGCTCCAGACCCTGTTCACCCTCGGGGTGGCGGTGGTCGGGGTGTTCTCGGTCGCGCGCTGGGCCTTCCGCCAGTTGCAGACCAATGCCGACATGGGCTCTGCAAGCGAGAGCGCGTCGCTGCTCCTTCAGGAATATGAACAGCGCGGCGTCGGCTGGCTGTGGCAGGTCGATGCCGAGAATCGCGTAACCTACATCTCATCGCGAATGACCGCCTTGCTCGGCCGCCCGGCCAGCGCGTTGGTCGGTCATTCGCTTCCGTCCCTGCTCGGCGGCCATGCCGAGCTCGGCAAGATCCTGCTCGAGCGCCAGGGGTTCAACAGCCTTGAAATGGAATTGAAGACCGCGCGCGGGCCGCGCTGGATTTCGATCGCCGGCGATCCGATCATCGATACTGCGGGCCGCTTCGAAGGCTTCCGCGGGGTCGGCTCCGACATCACCGAGATTCGCCACACGCAGGAGCGGCTGACCCACCTTGCCAACATGGACGTCCTGTCCGGACTGCCCAATCGCGGTCGCGTGCGCCAGTTGCTCGGCGAGGCATTGCGCGTGGCCACCGCCGGCAATGTGCCGTGCGCGATCTTGTTCCTCGACCTCGACGGGTTCAAGTCGGTCAACGACACGTTCGGCCACCCCAAGGGCGACGCGGTGCCGCAGGCGGTCGCCAAGCGGTTGTGCGATGATGTCGGCGAAGACGGCAATGTCGGGCGCATGGGTGGCGACGAATTCGCGATCGTGATCGCCGACGCCCAGTCGCGCCACAAGGTCGAACAGCTCGCCGACCAGATCATCCGTTCGATCGCCGAACCTTATATGATCGACCAGACCGAGATTCGCATCGGCGTCTCGATCGGTTGCGCGTTCGGCCCGATCGACGGG
>JBKJNP010000261.1:0-11526 GCA_046593565.1 Sphingomicrobium sp.
CTTCGAATCCTTGCTGTCGACTGCTGTAGGCTGTGGCATTGCCCGAGCCACCATAAGAATAAGGCGTCGCTCCAACGGTGCCCGACCCATAGTTCGACCCAAAGACGCTGGTAACCACGACCTTATTCGCCGTTCCGCCACCGCCGCACGTCAGATTAAGTGGCGGCGTGGCGCTCGCTTGTATCAACGCGATGAGAATAAGCATCTGACCCCCTTCACATTCGGCACTTCAACATGGCACGGAAATGCAGGAAGTAAATCACCGCCACCGCCCCCTAGGCTCAACATAACTCCCGATCCGCTTCACCGGCCGCTCGTGCCAGTTGATGTTGAACGCCCAATATCTGGGGAAGAATTGCACCCACGAGTAAGGCAGATGCTCGTCGATCCAGCGCGCCATCACCTGCCATCCGCCGACCTCCGGATGCGCGTCATACAGCGCCGGGACCACCACACACGCCGTCGCGCCCATGCAGCCGTCGCGGTCGCGCAAGTCCCAGATGTGGCCCGCCGCGCTGCTCGCGTTGATGGCGCAATTATAGCCCGCCTTGCCGTCGCGCATCATCCGGTTGCCGAGCGCGTTGACCTGCTGATTGCGATAGGCGCCGCGCACCGCGACGCGCCCCCAATGGTCCTGCAGCGGCTCGAGCAACTCGGTGCACAACCGCGTCCCCGCCGCGATCGCCAGGTCGGGATCGTCGGGCGCATTGAGCAGCCCGTGGACCTGCGCAATCTCCGAATGCAGCATGTCGCGCATGAAGAAGCTCTTGCTAAGCCGCACCCGCCCCAGCTCGGTCAGCGCCTGCACGCTCGTCGGTTTCCTGCGCATCAATACCCCTCCCCTAGGCGAATGGCGGATCAAGCCAGGCATGTCGGACCGGCACCTTCAATCATTCCGACCGCAGCACCTTGTCCATCGCCTTGCCCTTGGCCAGCTCGTCGACCAGTTTGTCGAGGATTCGGATTTCGCGCATCAGCGGGTCTTCGACCTCCTGCACTTTCACCCCGCACACCGACCCGGTGACCAGGCTCCGCGCCGGGTTCATCGCCGGGGCGTCGCCGAAGAAATGGTCGAAGTCGCGCCGGTCCTCCAGCGCCGCCTCCAGCTCGCCCTCAGAATAACCGGTCAGCCCGCGGATCACCTCGTCCACCTCCGCTTTGGTCCGCCCCTTGCGCTCCGCCTTGGCGACATAATGCGGATAGACGGAGGCGAAGCTGGTGGTGAAAATGCGATGTCCCATACCTCCAGACTGTCACTCCGGGCGAAGCGAAGCAATCCGGCTGCTTGCTCACGCGCCCGGTCGCCAATCCCATCGAAAGATTTCGCTGTCCTATTTGTCCCATATAGGTTCATAAGGCGCGCCTGAACCGAACCGGAGGAAACACATCATGGCACGTCGGCGGCAATCTCGCGATATGACGGTGGAGGAATTCGATCAGTGGGCAAAGGCCCAGAAACAGGTCGAAGAGCAGGCGCGCAGTGCCGGTGAGCAGGGCGGGCCGCGGCTGACCCTGGTGCCGGAGGATGAGCAGGATCCCGCCACCCCGACCGACCTGCTGCCCGCGTCCGGGGCCGCGAGCGATCCGGCGATCGCCGCCGAAACCGCCGCCGCTTTGCCCGGTATCGATCCCCTCCTGCCGATGCCGTTCGACGGCGTGGCCCTTCCCGACACGCGCAAGCGGCTCGCCGGGTGGAGTGCGGACCGGCAGCGACTGTTCCTCAACACCATTGCCGAAACGGGGTCGATCCATCTCGCCAGCAGCGCGGCGCGGCTGTCGGCACGCTCGGCCTATAATCTGCGCAATCGCTCGCCCGCCTTCGCCGCCTGCTGGGTCAGTGCGATGAAGCTGGCGGCCGGCCGGTTGATGATCATCGCCATCGACCGCGCGGTCAACGGCCGCGTCGAACAGATTTTCGAGGACGGCGTGCTGGTCGGCGAACGGCGCGTGCCGAGCGACCGGATGCTGACCTGGCTACTTCCCCGGCTCGATCCCAAGCAATTCGCCTTGCCGTGGGAACAGCGTGGCGATGCCGATCCGCAGGCCGAAGCCGTTGCCGCTTTCCCTGGCCAGCTCGATGCACTGGCCGACGTGCCCTGCGGGGGATGACGGTAAATTCACGCATTCACTGCGAACATTGGGAACATTCGCCCGTCGCTACGGCCTAAAGATGCGCGACGTAGCTCCGCGGCGACCAGCCGATGTAGCTCATCACCGCTAGCCCGATCACCACCAGCGCCAGCGCGAAGGTGATGATCCCCACCGCCACCATTCGCGCATCGCGCTCGTTGCGTTCGGCGACCACCACTTCGGGCGGTGGCGGCGGCGGATCGCGCCGGATCCGCGACACGCGCGGACCTTCAGGCGCCAGGCTGACGGACTGTTTGCCGGAAGGAAGCGGACGGGCCATGCGGTAAAGCCTAGCGCAAGAGGGTTACTAGCCGGTGAAGGCACCAGGCCCGCCCCAAATCCGCTTGTCCCGAGCCCAGACGAGGGACGTTCTTGCCGCGCGAAACATGTCTCGACGAAGGCTCGACACAGAAGGAAAAGGGGATCAGCCGCACCAGCCGCTGCGTCGCCCACCCGCATGAGATTGCGCCAGCCCCTCACCGACCAGTGCCGCGGCGACATCGGTCCCGCCGACCGTGACATGGCGCAATTTGCGGCCGTACGGATCTTCGTCGCGATCGATACGGCGCAGGCTGACCTCGCCCGAATTGAGCAGGTCGCGAAGCCGGTTGGTCGCGGCCTTGCCCGCCCGCGCTTCGGCGGCGCAAGCGGGAGGATGGGCCTCGGGTGCGTCGATAGAAGCGATCCGCACCTTGTCCGGCCCGTAGTAGAACGTGTTGCCGTCGACCACGCAATTGGCTCCACCGCCATGCGGACAGAAGCCGAAGAAGGGGATCGCGCTGTCCGCCATCGGCGCTGCCGCAGCGGTGCGGACATCGGATCCGCCCAGTCCCGCCGCCAGCCCGGCCGACACCAGCGCAGCGCCGACCACCGCGACGGTCCGCACCGCCCCGCCGCCACGCCGGGACGAAGGCCGCGCCCCGTCATCGGATCGAAACTGCCCGCTCATCCCGCCCTTATGCAGGCCCGGCGGTCACCATCCGGTTAAAGTGGCAGCCAGGTCGGACCGATCGTTCACACATATTCAACCGGCGGCGGCGATCATGGCCGAATGAGCATGACCGGAGCAATGATCGCCGTTGCGCTGCTGGCCGCTTCCGCCGCATTCGTTTCGACGCCGCGCCCGATGGCAAATGGTGAAGACCGGCGGGCTCAAGCCCCTCGGGCGGCGCGGCCCGATGCGACCGAAGCCAGCGTCCATTACGCCGGGTGCAACGAGGTTCGAGCGCTGGGCAAGGCGCCGCTCTATGCCGGCCAGCCGGGCTATCGGATCGAGATGGATGGCGATCGCGACGGGATCGCCTGTGAGCCTCACGGCAACCGCCGCCGCTGACACCAATCCGTCACCGCCCCGTCACGCTACCTCCGCCCGAGGTCGCTAGGTCGACCCCGGTTGCAACGAGGCGCAAGGGGCCGCGCGATGGTGATCTTCCTGTATCTGGCACTGACCGGGATCGGCTTCCTGTGGCTGATGACCCGGGCGCCGTTGTGGCGGATGATCGAAATCAGCATCGACCAGGGGCTCGAGGCCGGCGCGCGGGAGCCCGGAACGCTCGGCTAGTCGCCGCTTTCTTCCTCGCTGTTGGGATTCGGCGGTCGGACACAGGCGTTCAAGATCGCGCCCATCGCCACGGGAAGGTTCAGCCGCACCAACTCGATTTGCGACCCAGATAACGGTGCGCCAGCCCGCTCGACCGCATATCCTCGGCGATCGACTGGGACGAGCCGTCGGGCCTGACTCGGGTGACGACCCGCAGCTCGCGGCCATAGCGGTCGGTCATGTCGTCGATCCGGCCGGTCATGGTGAACGAGCCCTGGTTGAGCAATCGCATCAACTCGGCCGTCGCCGCCTCGCCCAGCCTCGCTTCCTCGGGGCAATTGGCGGGATGCGTCTCGGGCGCGTCGATCCCAACGATGCGGATCTTGCGCTTGCCCAGCTTGAACGTATCGCCGTCGACCACGCAGGCATTCCCCCGTCCCGGCCCGCAACGGGTGAAGCGGGCGCTGACTCGCTCCGGCGCGGCGGAGAGGAAGGCGGGCGGCTCGACTAGCGCCGGATCGAGCGTCGGCCACAGCCCGGCGAGGATCGCGGCCAGCACGAACGGCCGCGCCATGGTTGCGGCAAACTGGCGCTTTCGGCGCGGTGCTGCCCAGTCGCGCCGAAGCGCGTGCCTGCCAGAGAATGGCCGACGGAAATGAGGCTTCCTAATCGTCCTGCTTCTTGTCGCTCTTCAGCGGAAAGTCGGCGATCGGCTTGATCGCACCGAAGGTTTCCTTGAGCGGCTCATGATCAAGCGGAGGCCAGTCGATCTTGTCCTCGGCTATGGTCGTGTTGGGCAATCGGTCGAGCAGGTTGCGCACCAGCGTCAGCCGCCCGCGCTTCTGGTCGTTGAAATTGACCAACGTCCACGGCGCCGATTTGGTGTTGGTGGCTTTCAGCATCGCTTCGCGCGCCGCCGTATAGTCGGCATATTTTTCGCGCGCTGCCTGGTCGATCGGCGACAGCTTCCACCGCTTGAGCGGATCGTCCAGCCGTTCGGCGAACCGCTCTTCCTGGCACGCCTGGTCGCTGGTCAGCCAGTATTTGAACAGCAGGATTCCGTCAGCGACCAGTTGCTGCTCGAACAAAGGCGCGGCCTTCAGGAAGGCCGCGACCTGCTTGTCGTCAGCGAAGCCCATGACCTTTTCGACCCCGGCGCGATTGTACCAGCTGCGGTCGAACAAGGTGATCTCGCCCTTGCCCGGCAAGTGGCCGGCGTAGCGCTGGAAATACCATTGCCCCTTCTCGACGTCGCTCGGCTTGGAAAGCGCAACGATCTTGCACTGGCGCGGATTGAGCTTGTCGGCGACGGCGCGGATCGCGCCGCCCTTGCCGGCGGTGTCGCGGCCCTCGAACAGGATGCAGATGCGCTGGCCGGTGGCGGCGGCCCAGCGCGCCATCGCCACCAGCTCGGCCTGCATCGGCTCGATCAGTCTGTCATATTTCTTGCGTTTGAGTGTCGCCATCGCCGCCTCCGTTGGGGACGGCCTAGCGCCTCGGTCGCGGGGCCGCTAGCCGCCCGCTTGTTCTTCCTCGAAGGTCACCGCGACATCGGCATTGGCCGACAACCGCACCTGGTCGCCTTCGATCGTCGCGACGAGGCCTTGCGAGATGAAATGATGATGGCCCTCATGGGTGCCTGCACCGCTATCCTTTTTGGTCAGCTTGATCCGGTCCCCTTCGACTTTGTCGACCGTGCCGACATGAACACCGTCGGCGCCAATCACTTCCATATGCTCGCGGATCTGGCTGAGGTCGGTCATGGCATTCCTCCTTGTTGGTTTGATACCCGCAACGCATCACAGCACCGGAAGGATGCGTCTGTCGGAAAGCAGTTTTTAACGCCTCTTCATTACGGCTGGGCGTCGAAATGATGTGCGTTGGGGGCTTGTGATGAAATATCTGTTGCTTGGCGCCGCGTTCGCAGGGGTTCTCGGCTATGCGTGGTTCGGCCGTGGCGAGGCCAATGTCTATGCGATGACGCCGGCCGAAGTGTATGCGGCGTTACGCGCGGCTCCGGTCGAACCTGGTGGGCAAGGCGTGTTCGGTCGTCTCGACACCGGCGTCAGCGGGAATGGCGACAATGCAGTCTACTGGAACGCGAGCGGAGCGCATGCCGGGATCCGGTGCGAAGCCAACATTACCCCCGAAGGTGCCGACAAGAGCCGGCTGACCGCTTACTGCGGTGGCGGGGCCGCGGGCAGCGGCGCGGCTGCGGGCATGTTGATGGCGATGAAGCGCAAGGCGCTGATCGAGCATATCGACGCCACGCTGGAGAAGCGTCCATTCGATGCAAAGCTGGCGCAGGGATCGACCGCGTCCGGCTGGCCGTCGGATGCGCGCCAGGCCGACGGCAGCCTTGGCACCGCCATGGGCGAGGCAGTCAAAATGGAGCGCGACATGAACAAGATGATCCGTGAGGGGGAAGGCGCAGTGGCCACCGCCCAGGCCCATAAAGGTGTCCAGTTCCAGCCCGGCCAGCCGATGGTCAACCCAAACGCGGGAACCCGCTGAGGCCTCGATTAATCGCTGCGATGGCGGGATGAATCCAAATCCCGTTTCATGCGTTATGTTGCGCATGACCCATCCAGCGATCCGTGGCGCATGGTATCAACCCAATCGGCGCAGCCTTGACCTGATGTTCGGCAGTGGCCGCCATTATCGCTATGCAAACGTTCCGGCCGACGTCGCGCAGCGCTTCACCCTCGCTTTGTCCAAGGGCCGCTTCTACAACAGCGAGATCCGCAATCGTTACGCCTGCACCCAGCTTGACGCGGAGCTTTCAGAGGTCGCCTGACGATGAGAGCCTCGCCTTGCGAAAGTCACTTGCCGGGCGATTCCAATCCTCCGCGCCATAACGGACGAATGACTTACTCAATATTAGCGACTTACCCCCTATGCGACGCCGATGAGGGGGGAAAATCAACTTCACCTGATCCAGGACCATGGCCATGGTCGCAGCTTTTCGGTGACGATTTCGATCGCCATCGGAGCGATGATTATTGTCTCCTTGTTCCTTGCATCCGCCGGTGTTTACTGGGCGACGCATGAGAGCGACGCGGTCTCGGTCGAACGGCAAACCCGTTCCGCCCGGCACGCCATGGAGCTCAGCGTCGATGAACTGGCCTTGCAGCAGGAAACCGTTGCGATCTGGGATGATTCCTCAGAGCACCTCGTTGCGGTCAATCCCGACATGGTTTGGGTGCACGACAATGTCGGATTGTGGCTGAATCGCGTCTTCGGTCATGACGAGGTCTTCATCCTCGACGGCTCTGACCGGCCGATATACGCTTCCGTGAAGGGCGCCCCCGTATCGTTGGGGCGCTACGCGATCATCTCACAGGACTTCAAATATCTAGTCAACAGTGTCCGGGGCCGCGACAGCGGCTCGAATGGCAGGCACGATCGCAATCCCAACCGATCGCTCAGCGACGACAACACAGTCCGAACCACTTCGCGATCGACACATGATTCGCATCTGATGCTGATCGGAGGTCGCCCCGCTGCCGCGAGCGCGATGCTCATCCAACCGTCCACTGGCAACTATGTGCAACCCAACGGCCAGTGGCCAATACTCGTCAGCGTCCGTTATCTCGACGCAGGCTTTCTCGCCGAGCTCAGTTCCCGCGAGCTGATCGCATCGCCGCGATTTTCCCGCCGCCCTGCTCTGCAAGGGAGTGAACATGCGGTTCTCCTGCGAACCGAATGGGGCGACGGGATCGGATATCTAATCTGGAAACCGGAGCTTCCGGGGACCCGCATCCTGGGGAAACTTGTTCCGCTCAATCTCCTGATCTTCTTCGGCCTGGCCTCGCTCATGTGGCTCCTCGGACGGCGGCTTCGAAGCGCGGCCGGCGAGCTTGCCGCCGCCGAAGCCCGCTCCACGCATTTGGCATTTCACGATTCCCTGACCGGGCTTCCCAATCGTGCCTTTTTTCAGCTCCGGCTGGATGATCTCAGCGGTAAGAATGGGACGGCGGATTTCGCGCTTGCGCTGCTCGACATTGACGACTTCAAATTGACCAATGACTCGCTCGGCCATGACGCGGGCGATGCGCTTTTGCTCGCCTTCGCCGATCGATTGAAATCCGCGGTCCAGCCGGGTGACTTGGTGGCCAGGCTGGGGGGTGACGAGTTTGCCTTATTATTGATGGGCAAGAGTGACCCAAATGCGCTCAAGACCTTCTGCAACACACTGCTCGAGCAGTTGCGGGAACCGTGCGAGCATCATGGGAAGCTGATTCAATGTCGCGGCAGCATTGGCGCGAGCAGCGGCAAGGGCGTCGATAGCGCGCCGAACATGCTCAAGCACGCCGACCTGGCGCTTTACGAGGCAAAAGCCTCGGGCGGCGGGGTTTACCGGCTGTACCGGCCCGCCATGTGGTCGAGCATGCTGTTGCGCCGGGAAATGCTGGTCGCGGCCGCGGCTGCGTTAGAAGGCGACTTCATCAAGCCTTTTTATCAACCCAAGGTAAAGATAATTTCCGGCGAAATTGTTGGCTTCGAAGCCCTACTGCGCTGCTGTTTGCCGGATGAGCAACCGATAGGGCCCGACGACATTGCCGCGGCGTTCGAGGATCCTACGCTGGCAATCAGGCTTAGCGACAGGATGATCGACGGCGTCGTCAGCGACATTTCCAATTGGCGCGCCGCCGGACTGCAATTTGGGCACGTCGCAATCAACGTCGCGCTTGCGGAATTGCGCTCCGGCGATTTTGCCGAGCGGCTGCTCTCCAAATTGGATACCGCCGGAATTCCGCCGAAATGCATCCAGATCGAAGTGACCGAGAGCGTGCTGCTTGGACGCGGGATCGAGAGGATTGAGCGCACTTTCCATAAACTCGCCGAAAAGGGGATCAGGTTGGCGCTCGACGATTTCGGCACAGGTTTCGCATCGCTGACCCACCTCAAGCGCTTCCCGATCGAGATCATCAAAATTGATCGTTCGTTCATCCGTGACTTGCAGATCGACGCTGAGGACGGCGCGATCGTCGATGCGCTGATCGGCCTGGGCCAGGCTCTCAAGATCGAAGTCGTGGCGGAGGGAATCGAGACGGCAGCCCAGCGGGATTTCCTTGGCGCCCTCGGCTGTACGGTAGGGCAGGGATTTTTGTTCGGACGCGCCGTCCCCGCGAGCCATGTGGCCGGTCTCCTGGGATTGGGCGGAAGTTCACGCGCGGCAGCGTAACTGCCAATGACTGTTCCACCGGAAACGACATTGCCGATTCGTACCCTTCTCACTTCGCCGCTCTACATGAACGGTTCGCCGCGCGATTTTTCATCGCTGGTTCACCTGTTTTGGCGTAAGACAGCGGTTCAAGGAGTGAAGTCCATGAAACGCGTTGTGATTCTGACTGCTATTGGGACGGTGATGCTAGCCGGGCTGGCGGGCGCGGCTTATGCCCAGCAATCGGGTGCTGGCGCGACCACGCCGAGCAATTTCAAATATGAGATCCAGGGCAACAAGCGGGTCGATCGACCGGATTCCAAGACGACCGCTGCCGACGGCACGGTGCGCGAGGAATTTCGCAGCGGCAAATGCGTCAAGGTCAAGGAAACCCGTCCCGACGGTGCAGTCAAAACCACGCAGAAGTGCGACTGAGCCTTTAGCTAGCCTGCCGCCGGCGCCGGCTTTGCCTCATCCTTGATGACGCAGGCCGGCAGGCCCGCTTTCACCACATCGGCGCACAGCCGCACCTGAACGGTGTCGTCGGCGCCGATGTACAGCGCCCAGTCGCGGGTGCGTTTGAACTTGTCGATGCAAGTCGCGGTCCATTGCTCGGTATTCTCATAGGTGCCGACGAAGCCCGATTGAGTCACCCGCAGGCATTGTGCGCCAGTGTCATAAATGGCGCGCTTGAGGGCGATGGCGCGATTGAGATCGGTAAGCTGATGCATCTGCTTTTGCCCGTCGGAGCGGACCGTGATCTTTTGCTTCGGGGTGGGGGCGTCTGTCCCGCCGCCACACGCCGCAACCGGCAGTGCCAGCATCATCAGCATCATCGAACGGCGCATCGATTGTCTCCTCAACACCGCAACGCGCGGCCATGCAAAAGGCTTCTTATCCGGCTGCGCGTCGGTTGCGAAGTTGTCCCGCGATCACCCCCGGCGAGGCGCCCTCGATCAGTGCGATAAAGATCGTGTCGTCGCCGGCAATCGTCCCAGCGACCCCCTCGATCGCCGCCGCATCGAGCGCATTGGCGACGAGATTGGCCGATCCCGGCGGGGTTTTGAGAACCACCAGCCCGTTGGCGTCGATGATGTCGGTCACCCAATCGGCCAGCAAGCGGTCGAGCGCCGCCGCAGATGGGCCGGGTGCCGAAGCCTCGGGCAGGACGTAGCGGATCGCCCCGTCGCGGCGCAGTTTGACCGCTCCAAGCTCGTCGAGGTCGCGGCTGACGGTGGCCTGGGTCGCGGCGATGCCTGCCAGCCCCAGCCGCGCCACCAGTTCCTCCTGGCTACCGACTTTCTGCGCGCGCAGCCAGTCGCCGATCAGCCGCTGTCGCTGCGTCTTGCCGCTCATGCTTCGCACACCATCGTGCCGATGCCCTGGTCGGTAAACAATTCGACCAGGATGGCATGTTCGGCGCGGCCGTCGATCATGTGCGCGCTGCCCACCCCGCCCTCGACCGCCTCGGCGCAGGCGAGCAATTTGGGGATCATTCCGCCGGTCACTTCTTCATTGTCGATCCGTGCCCGCGCTTCTGCAGTGGTCAGGCGATGGACCAGGCTGGCCGGGTCGGCGGGGTCGTCGAGCAGGCCCGCCGCGCCGGTCAGATAGATGATCTTTTCCGCCCCCATCGCCACCGCGATCGCCCGCGCCGCATCGTCGGCGTTGACGTTATAGGGCTGGCCCTCGGTGTCCGCGCCGACAGTCGAGACGATCGGCACCATGCCGTCGTCGAGCAGGGCATGGAGCAACCCGGCGCGGACCTTGCCGACCTTGCCGACGAAGCCAAGCCTGGGGTCGATCTGGGTCGCCTCGAGCAACCGCCCGTCCTCCCCCGCCACCCCGACCGCGACCGGCTCAAGCACGTTCAAGGCCGAGACCAGCTCGCGGTTGATCTTGCCGACCAGCACCATGCGGACGATGTCGAGTGTTTCGCCGTCGGTCACCCGAAGCCCGTCGATTCGCTCGACGCTTTTGCCCTGCCGCGCCATCTGCTCGTCGATTTGCGGACCGCCGCCGTGGACCAGCACCGGGCGGATCCCGACCGAGTGGAGCAGCAATATGTCCTTGGCCAAACTCCGCGCCCGCGCCGGGTCGGTCATCGGCAGGCCGCCGACCTTGACGATGATCGTCTTGCCGGTGAAGCGACGGATGTAGGGCAAGGCCTCGATCAGCAGCCGCGCCGTATCGTTTGGGGTGATGCTCATGACGTTTCCGCATTTTCCTTGATGTAGCCTGGGCCGAGGTCGACCGAGACGGCGCGCCCGCTCGCCTCGCCCGCGCCGAGATCGACGCGGATCGCGATTTCCGCCCCTCGCATATGCTCCATCACCGCAGCGCTATCGTGTGCCACCTCGACCCCGCTTGTCGCGACCGTGATGCCGTCATAAGCGACCAGCGACTTGTCCGGATCGAATGCCACGCCGCAGCTCCCGACCGCCGCCAGCAGCCGTCCCCAATAGGCATCCGCGCCATACCAGCTGCACTTGATCAACTGGTTGTTGCCGATCGACCGGGCAGCGTGACGCGCCTCGGCCTCGCTTGCGGCGCCGGTCACCGAGATGGTGACCAGCTTGGTCATCCCTTCGGCGTCGCGCGCCATTTGCAGCATCAATTCCTCGCACACCTGCCGCACGTCATCGGCGAAGCGGCCCATGTCCGCAGGGCGCCCCTTGCGACGCGAAGC
>JBKJNP010000013.1:0-6717 GCA_046593565.1 Sphingomicrobium sp.
CTCGCCCATTATCCCGTGACGGGCGCGGGCAAGGTGGTGGCCGACGTCAATCTCGACATGCCGATCCTACTCTACGATTTCCAGGACGTGGTCGCGTTCGGCGCCGAACATTCGACCCTGGGCCCGATCGTCGAGGCGGCGGCGGCGAAGATGGGGGTTACGCTTTCGCCCGATCCGATGCCGCAGGAACAGCTCTTCCTCCGCTCGGACCATTACAGCTTCGTCCAGGCCGGCGTGCCTTCGGTGTTCCTCGTCACCGGGTTCAAGAATGGCGGCGAGAAGGCGTTCAAGGACTTCCTTGCGACCAATTACCACAAGGTCTCCGACCAAATGAATTTGCCCTTCAATTGGGAAGCGGGGGCAAAGTTCGCGAGGCTCAACTATCTGATCGCGCGCGAAATTGCCGACGGAGCGCAAGCGCCGCTCTGGTATGAAGGGAACGAGTATGGCGAGCGCTACGCCAGGGAGGCGCCCAAGGCGAAGCGGCCTCAATAATCGTCGCCCCGGCGTAAGCCGGGGTCTCAGGCCGCTAGCGCACGCTCGTTGCACGCGATCCCGGCTTTCGCCGGGATGACGTTCAAGGCCGATAGCTCCGCTCGACATGCCCCTTCAGCTCGACCGGATCGAACCAGACCGGCTTGAACTTGTGCTGGACAAAGAGCTGCGCCTGATCTGTGTAATGCGGCGAATCCGGCCGCGTGCTCGCCGAGCCGAAGGGCTGGACCGATTCCGAGCGGACCTTCCCCGCCTTGTCCCAGGCAACGAACATGATGAAGCTGTCACCATGCTTGATCGCGAGCCGCCCGTCGGACTGCTCGTCATAGCTGGTCGAGGCGCGCAGCGCGTCGGGGCCGCCGTCGAGCGGCAGATCGACCTTGCCTTGTTGTAGGCGGATAAGCTCGCCCAGCGGCATATCGAGCCTGCCGAAATGCTTTTGCAGATAGCCCGCAGCCTCGGCGAGCACTGTGCGCGGATCGGGCTTGGGCTTGCGCTCGTAATGCCAGCGATTGGGGACGCGCAGCACGGAGAAAGCGAGCGCATCCGCCGGCCCCTTGCCGTCCCAATTCCAGTCCCAATGCGTGAGCAGTTCATGGGCCTCGGTCAGCAATTTATCGCCTCCGGGATCAACCGCCATCAGCTCCTTGAACCATCCATATAGATAGCTGTACCGGCTGACTCCGCTGTCGAACTTGATCCGCAGCATGTCTTCGCCCGAGATCGACGCGTCGGCGCCCATCAGCTCCAGCGCGCGTGTGCCGCGATTGGTGGTGTCGGTCTCGATACCGAGAAGCGGTGACCAGTCGCCCGGTTTGATCTCCGATCCGGCGCCCGCCGCCTGATAGGGCGAGTTGTTGGCGTTGATCAGAAAGCCCGAGGCCGGGTTGATATTGCGCGGGACCATTTCCCAGGGGACCGTGCCGGGCTGGTAATTGGCCGAAATATCGCCGGCGAGGACTTGCCGATAATCGAAGCCGGGCTTCCGGTTGGGGAAATTGGCGTTGTAGAAATGGGCGATGTTGCCCGCCGCGTCGGCATAAAGGAAATTGGTGCCGGGGATCGCGTGCTGTGACAGCGCCTTTTGCCATTGGCCGAAATCCTGCGCGCGGTTGAGGCGATAATATTCCTCGACCATCCCGAGCTGATCCTTGCCGCCGTAATTGATCGCGAATGCGCCCGATTTGTTGATCAGCACCGGGCCCTGCACCGCGCGATAGACGGCCTTGGGCACCGGGAGGACGAACGGACCCCAGAGCTTGACCGGAAGCCACACGCGCTCCGCTTCGAGCTTCCGCCACTGGCCGTCATAGCGATATTGATCGCCCGCCGGGTTGAGGACGAGCTTGTAGAGATCGACCATGTCGGGGCGATTGACCGTGTTGGTCCAGCCGAGATGCTCGTTATGCCCGAGCAAGGGATAAGGCGCGCCGGGAAAGGTCGCTCCGGCAAAGTTCCAACCCTGCCGAGAATGGACGACGAGTTCGTACCACGCCGCGGCACCCCGCCAACCCTGGTGCGAATTCGAGACCAGCCGGGTGAAGCCGTCCGCCGAGCGCTTGGGCGCGACGAGGAAGGCGTTGGAGCCGTTTTCCGCGGCATTGGGGCCAAGCGGCGTGACGTTGGGCGCATCGGGCGCATCGGGCACCGCTTCGCCCATTTCGATCGGCAGCGGCTTGTCGCCCGAAAGCGCGCCGAGCACGCCTTCAAGCCCGAAGAAGAAGGGCGAGCGCACGACGAAGCCGGTCGCGACATCCTTGCCATTGACCGGGAAGAGCTTCGAGAGCTTGACCTCGTCCGGATGCCGCTCGGCATAGAGATTGAGGCCCGTGGCATAGGCATCAAGCAGTGCCCGGATATCGGCGGGCTGCTTCATATAATCGCGCGCCACGGTGGCGCGGGCGCCGAGCAAATGCACGACGAAATCGGTCTTGGCGCCGTCCTGACCATTGATCGCGCCTAGACGGCCGCGCGTCATCGCGAGCACTTCCTGAAGCGTCGCGAAATCGTCCTCGGCATGCGCATAGGCGATGCCGTAGGACACGTCGGCGTCGGTCTTGCCGAAGATGTGCGGCACGCCGAAATTGTCGCGCTTGATGACCGCGTCGTACTTTCGCGAGGGGGGCGGAGCGGCTCGCGCGGCGAGCAGGGGCTCCCAGGTTCCAAGGCCGATCAGCGCCAGCACGACGAGCATGCCCACGCCCAACAGGATCCGCTTGACGATCCGCATGTGCAGCTACTCCCCCGCCGTCGCGTTCTCGGCTTCGAGCGGTAGCTTACACTTGACGCTTGCGAACCGACCAGACGAAAGAATCGTACCAAAAATGGAGCAATGAGCAGGCGATGAAGGGCGCGACGAAGAGCGTGGGCTTGCCCGATACCGCCGCCGCATAGGCCAGGCCGAACATCGCGCAGCCGAGCGCGAACAGCAATGCGGCGCGAAGCGTGGTGCCTTTCCCCCGCATCCGGGCGCCTTCCTTGACCCAGACGAGCGCGAAATATTGGACCGCATGGTAAAGGTTGATCGCCGCCAATGCGACAAGCGGCGGCGAGAAGCCCCAGGCGAGGACCGAGACTGCCCCGGTGACGACGATCGTTGCCAGCTTGTGCGCGGAAAGTTTGTATCCGGCGCGGATCGCGCGGGTATAGTCGATCACCGCCCAGCCGATCACGCCGGCATAAGCCACCATCGCGGCGAGCCGGATGCCGTCATGGCTGGCGTCGAGAACGCCTGGGAGGCTGGTCAGCGCGCCGAACGCCGTGCCGTCGAACTGGCGGAAATAGGTCGTGTGCGCCGCCAATGCCGCGCCAGCCGCTAGAGGCCCAACATAGAGCAGCCAGTTGAGCCGGAGATCGGTGGCGCGCAGCACATTGGGCGCGTTGCCCGCTTTCATGTCGTAGATCCGGGCGAATCCGAAATTCTGCATCGCCGAATGGTGGACATCCCAGAACACCGCGAGCACTGCCGCCGTGACGAGGATCGTGTGCGACACAAAGAGCGCGGCGAGCAGCAATATGGGAACGACGGTGAGGCGCAACCGGTATGCGGCGAACACCTCGGCGTTCATATAAGCGCGTGGCACCACCGCGATCAGGTGCGCCCAGGTGAGCACCGATACGAAACCGAACAGCGCAACGACCGCCTGGCGCGACAGCGCGGAGGGGGCCAAGGCGTCCCAGCCGCGCAGCCAGAGCTGGACGAAGAGGAAGGCCGCGAGCGGCGCGCCCCAGAAGAGCAGGGCATCCCGCTTGGGGCCGAGGATCGCGCGCGCGGGATCGGCTAGCGTGCCCGATGCAGGTGCGGTCGTGGCAGCGAACTGACTGGAAAGTTGCGTGGCCACAAATCCCCCGGGATGGCGTCTCCGGGGAATCTCTAAATGGAGAGCGTTAACGAGGTGCTACCCGGCCGTTGCTCGCAATTTGCATCGTGCTCATCGGGGGCGCAGATTGCGGAGGGCGCGAAGCGAAAGCCCTTGTGTTGCCCAAATACAACACCCATCTGCGCGGTACACGCTAACAGGGACGATCATGAATCTCGAGAAATTTACCGACCGCGCCAAGGGCTTTCTCCAATCGGCGCAGACCGTTGCGATCCGAATGAGCCATCAGCGGATCGGCTCCGAACATCTTTTAAAGGCGCTGCTGGAGGACGAGCAGGGCATGGCGTCGGGGCTGATCGCAGCGGCAGGCGGCGATGCCAAGCGCGCGTTGAGCGAGACCGATGCGGTGCTGGCCAAGATTCCCGCCGTATCGGGCGGCGGTGCGCAGCAGGCACCGGGGTTGGACAATGATGCGGTACGCGTGCTCGATTCCGCCGAGCAGGTCGCGCAAAAAGCGGGCGACAGTTTCGTCACTGTGGAGCGGCTGCTGCTCGCGCTGACGCTCGCCGCGACGACGCCCGCGGGCAAGGCGCTGGCTGCGGCTGGCGTGACGCCCAACAACCTCAACGCGGCGATCGAGAAGCTCCGCAATGGTCGCACCGCCGACACAGCGGGCGCCGAGGACCGCTACGACGCGCTGAAGAAGTTCGCGCGCGACCTGACCGCGGACGCGCGCGCCGGCAAGCTCGATCCGGTGATCGGCCGCGACGAGGAGATCCGCCGCACCATCCAGATCCTCGCCCGACGCACCAAGAACAATCCCGTGCTCATCGGCGAACCGGGCGTCGGCAAGACGGCGATCGCCGAAGGGCTGGCGCTGCGCATCGTCAATGGCGACGTGCCCGACGGGATCAAGGGACGCACGCTGATGGCGCTCGATATGGGCTCGCTTATCGCGGGCGCGAAATATCGCGGCGAATTCGAAGAGCGGCTGAAGGGCGTGCTCGACGAAGTGAAGGCCGGCGAAGGCCACATCATCCTCTTCATCGACGAGATGCACACGCTGGTCGGCGCGGGGAAAACCGAGGGCGCGATGGACGCGAGCAATTTGCTCAAGCCCGCATTGGCGCGCGGCGAACTGCACTGTGTGGGAGCCACCACGCTGGACGAGTACCGCAAGTACATTGAAAAAGACGCTGCACTAGAGCGCCGCTTTCAGAAAATTCTGGTGGGTGAACCTTCAGTGGAAGCGACCATTGCCATTTTGCGCGGGCTGAAAGAAAAGTACGAGTTGCACCACGGTGTGCAGATCACCGACCCGGCCATTGTGGCTGCAGCTGAACTGAGCCACCGCTACATCACCGACCGGTTTCTGCCTGACAAGGCGATTGACCTGATCGACGAGGCCGCCAGCAAGATCGCCATCGAGCGCGACTCCAAGCCCGAAGTCATGGACAAACTTGACCGGCGGCTGATCCAGCTGCAGATCGAGCGCGAAGCCGTGCGCCGTGAAAAGGACGAGTCCTCACAAAAGCGCTTTGGTCTGATCGAGGAAGAAATCGTCAAGCTGCAGAAAGAGATCTCCGACCTTGACGAAATCTGGCAGGCTGAAAAAGCCCAGGCGCTCGGTTCCAAGGACGTCATGGAAGAAATTGACCGAATCCGTTTCCAGATTGAAGAGCAGACCCGCAAGGGCGATTTCAACAAGGTCGCCGAACTGCAGTACGGCAAGCTGCCCGACCTGGAAAAGCGGCTGAAGGAAGCGCAGAACGCCGAAGCCAGCAAGGGCAAGTCCAATGCCCCCACCTTGCTGCGCACCCAGGTCGGCGCCGAAGAAATCGCCGAGGTCGTGGCGCGCTCCACCGGCATCCCGGTCAGCAAACTGATGCAGGGCGAGCGCGACAAGCTGCTGCTGATGGAAGGCAAACTGCACGAGCGTGTGGTCGGGCAGGAAGAAGCCATTGGCGCCGTGGCCAATGCGATCCGCCGCTCGCGCTCGGGCCTGAGTGATCCGAACCGGCCGACCGGCTCTTTCCTGTTCCTGGGCCCCACGGGGGTTGGCAAGACCGAGCTGTGCAAGGCGCTGGCGGGCTTTCTGTTCGACAGTGAAGACCACCTGATTCGCGTTGACATGAGCGAGTTCATGGAAAAACATTCCGTGGCCCGCCTGATAGGCGCGCCACCCGGCTACGTGGGTTACGAGGAGGGCGGCACCCTGACCGAGGCCGTGCGGCGCAAGCCCTATAGCGTGCTGCTGCTCGACGAAGTCGAAAAAGCCCACCCCGACGTCTTCAATGTGCTGCTCCAGGTGCTCGACGACGGCCGCCTGACCGACGGCCAGGGCCGCACCGTGGACTTCAAAAACACCGTCATCGTGATGACCAGCAACATCGGCTCGCCCATCATCCAGTCCATGGTCGGCAAGCCTTACGAAGACATCAAGGACGCCGTCACCGATGAGCTGAAGAACTACTTTCGTCCCGAGTTTTTAAACCGCATCGACGAAACAGTGGTCTTCCACGCGCTCGACGCAAAAAATATCGAGTCGATTGCGCGCATCCAGCTCAAGGTATTGATGGCGCGGCTGCAGAAGATGGACCTGACGATGGAGGTGTCGGAGGCCGCGATTGCCGAACTGGCCAAGGTCGGCTTCGATCCGGTGTTTGGTGCAAGGCCTCTCAAGCGTGCGATCCAACAGCGCATTGAAAACCCGCTGAGCAAGCTGCTGCTCGAAGGGCGGTTTTTGCCCAAGAGCACGATCCCGGTAGATGTGGACCCGGTGCGCGAGCCCGGCGTGTTCAGGTTTGACCGGGTCGTAGCCTGAGCGCTGGTGGCGCAGACGCTATATATTTGGTAGCTGCTTGCGCAAGCCAGTCAAGGGCTAGAGGGCGATTTTAATGAG
>JBKJNP010000088.1:0-4775 GCA_046593565.1 Sphingomicrobium sp.
CGCGCATCGGCGACCTGCATCGCCGGGGCGTCGTCGTAGCGGTCGCAGGCGATCACCCGGCAGCCAAGCCGCTTGGCGGCAATCGCGAATTCACGGCCGAGTTCACCAGCGCCGAGCAGCATGAGGGTAGCGAGATACATAAAGTTGCGCTTACACATTGCGCAGAGGAGATGTCGATGCGCCGTTTTATCCCTGTCGCTTTATGCCTGGTTTCCGCCGCAGCGTCCGCCCAGGTCGCGGCCCCGGCCCCGCCCAAGTTCGCCACCCCGACCGGGGTCATTGCCGAGAGCAAGCCCCCCGAATGGCAGGCAATCCCCGCCGACGATCTGATGGTGATCGATTTGAAGGACGGCAAGCGCATCGTCGTCCAGCTCGCACCTTTGTTCGCGCCGGTCCATGTCGCCAACATCAGGGCGCTGGCCAAGTCGGGCTATTGGCAGGGCTCGGCCATCTATCGCGTGCAGGACAATTACGTCGCCCAATGGGGCAATAACGACAGTGACAAGCCGCTCCCCGCCAATGTGGTGAAGAAGCCTCCAGCGGAATATCATCGCGCGCTTCGCGGACTCCGCATTACTCCGCTGGGCTCGCCAGATTCCTACGCGCCTGCGGTCGGCTACACCGCCGGCTGGCCGGTTGCCTACGATCCCAAGGCCGGCACCGCCAATTTGCCGCATTGCTACGCATCCGTGGGCGTCGGCCGCGACCTGTCGCCCGATACCGGCATGGGCGGCGAGCTTTATGCGGCAATCGGTCATGGCCCGCGCTCGCTCGACCGGGTGATTGCGGTGGTCGGCCGGGTGGTCAGCGGGATCGACCATCTGTCGAGCCTGCCGCGCGGGACCGAGTCACTTGGATTCTACAAGGAGCGCACGTTCGACGTGCCGATCGCCAACGTCCGGCTGGCATCGATGCTTCCGCAAGCGGAGCGGCCGCGGTTTGAATATCTGAAGGAAACCAGCGCCTCTTTCGCGCGCTGGCTGCGGACCAAAAAAAACCGGCGGGACGAATTCTACATTCGGCCCGCCGGGGGGGTGGATCTGTGCAATGCTACCGTCCCTGTCCGGGCGGCGCGGTAATCAGTCAGGCAGCCCAGGCCGGGCTGTCGCTGTTGCGGTTGCGATGCTTGATGATCGCTGGCCCGCTGTGCGCGCGCATGCTGGCTTCGGCGAGCGGCAAGGCGGTGCTGCAAAATGCGCATTCCGCCGACACGCGGCCGATGATCCAGTGGGTGCGTCCGCAACCCGGGCAATGATTGACTTGCTGTTCGCGGTACACCGCATGGTAGCCACGCCCGGCAGGGTCATGGCGCATATGCAGGTCGCTCAGGCTCGGTATGGTCGACATCGTCGTTCCTTTCGAGCCATTTAAACACGCAAGCCAGCGCATAGTTTCACGCGTTTCGAATCGAGACGGCGCGACTGTTGCGAATATGTTACGATTCTCTTTACGTGGCAGAGGTGGCCACGGGGCGAAGAGCGTCGCTAGAGGTCGAGGCCGTCGAGCGAGATGGGCTCGGAAAATTCAGCGCCCAGTTTGTTGCCGGCAGTCCAGCGGACGATCGCGCTGGCCCGGTCCCGCGCCGGCAGGATCAGCCAGATGCGCGAGCCAACTTCGAAATCGCCGACCGATTCGGCCATGAAGCCGGTGTCGGAAATATTGACGACCCTGGCTTCGCTACCCTCGCTGCCGAGCTCGCGAACCTTTGCGTCCATTTCGACCGGAAGGCGGGCCGAGCGGCGGCGGTCGGCCGGATCGGCGGCATTGGCAATTCGCGCCTTGATCATCATTTCCTTCTTCACTGATCCTTGCCCTGGTCGCCGTTCGTATTGAAACTCACCCCGATCTGGTCATCGCGTATCCAGCGCACCTGCGCCGTCACCGCGCCATGGTCAAGCAACTGGAGCTGCACCTCGTCCCCCTCGGCCAAGTCGCCACGGAAGCAGATCATCGCGCCGGACGAGGACAGGTTGACCAACCCGACAATATGCTTGCTGCCGCGATGGGTAAGCACCGCGGTCTTCGATCCGCTTTCATTGCGCTCCTCGTCCCGCTGGTCGAGCAGACGACGCAGGCCATCGCCAAATCCTCGCTTTGTGCCCGGCCCGTCTTCCACGCCACTATCCTCTCGACTCACCGCAAGGATGTAGCATCCAGCCGTTAACCAGCGATTGGAAATTCGGCAATTTGCCGCTTTTTTTCAGTCAGGTGAGACTTTGCCGCCACTGGCAGTGGCCGTTCATCCTTTGTATGATCGCGGTCCGGCATACTGCATTCCTGTTGCCGCCTGGTGGGGAAGACGAACCGTGACGATTGCCTGGAAAAGCTTTGCACTGATCACCGCCGCCAGCCTGCCGCTGCAATTGGCGAGCGCGCAGACCGTCCCGGCGCGCGACCCGATGGCGCCCTTGCCCGAGGCGCGCACGATGCCCGCGCCGATCACGCCCGCTGCCCCGGTTGAGGTGCCGCCAGCGCCGCCGCCGTTGTGGCAGGTCGGCGATGCGCGTGCCCTGCTGGCCTATATCGCCACCATCGGCAGCGAGGGGCTCGACCCGCGCGACTATGATCCGGCCGGGCTCGACGCAGCGCTTCGTTCGGGCGACCCGGTGGTGATGTCGGCGGCCGCTACCGAGCAGTTCGGCAAGCTGGCCGGCGATCTGGCGCTGGGTCATGTCCGCGGCAAGGATCGCCAGGACTGGCACGTCAACGACGCCGATTTGACCCCGGCGGCAAGCGCGCTGCTGCTGGCCGGGGCGCTTGAGCGGCACGACATCGTCGGCTCGCTGCGCAGCCTGCTGCCGACCCATTCGCAATATGCCTTCCTGCGCGCCGGCCTGGCCAAGGCCGACAAGGCGGACACCGCCAATTACAACCGCATCAAACTGAACATGGACCGCTGGCGCTGGCTGCCACGCGACCTTGGACCCAAATACATCATCGTCAACGTGCCGAGCTTCTATGCCACGTTGGTCGAGAATGGCACGACCCGGTGGCGGCAGCGGGCGATCGCCGGGGCGGTCAGGACCAAGACCCCGCAATTGACCGTCGAGGCGACCGGCGTAATCCTCAACCCGTGGTGGGAAGTGCCGCCGAGCATCACTCGCGAAGTGGCGGGCAAGGGCGGCTATGTCGCGGTCAAACTTCCCGGCGGCAAGGTTCGCTACCGCCAGCCGCCGGGGCCGTCTAACGCGCTCGGCAAGATCAAGTTCGTGATGTACAATGGGCAGAACATCTACCTTCACGACACCAACGCCCGAAGCCGCTTCAACAGCCAGTTGCGCGCGCTTAGCCACGGCTGCATCCGGACCGAAAATATCATGGACCTGGCCAAATTATTGCTGGCCGACGACAATGGCGAATGGACCCCCGACAAGGTCGACGCGACGGTCGACAGCGGCCAGTCGAAAATGGCCAAGTTCGTCAAGCCATTGCCGGTCTATATCGTCTATTTCAGCGCCGCGGCGCGCAACGACGGCTCGATCCAGCAATACGCCGACCTCTACAGCCGCGACGCCAAGGTCATCGCTGCACTCAACGATTATGGCGTCCCCAAGCCAGCCGCGAAGCCGAAGACGAAAACCGCCTCGCGGTAAGGGGCCTGTCATTGGAGGAGGACGTCACGGACTAAATCCGTGACGTCGATCCTGTCAGCTGCGCTGCAGGTCGGCCGGGCTTCGCTGGCTCTTCGCGCTATTCAAGATTGCTGCGCAATCTTTTCACTTCGCTCGGCAGTTTAGCCGAGCTTATCAGCGTAGATCATGCGGCCGCCGGCGAGGCGGTTCATTACCTGATACTGGCTGGCGCGACTGAACGCGAAGCAGCCTTGCGACCGCCCGAGCTTGCCGTGCTGGGCGACGGCGCTGTCCTCGGCATACCAGGCGTTGTGGATCACAATCGCGCGGCTGTTGGCGTTGTTGTTGGTCCAGTCGCGCCCGTCGAGCTTCATCGAGAGGCCGTATTTGCCGTGATAGGTATCGGCGGTCGTGTAGGTGCCGTTCGAGCTGGCGTGGCTTCCGAAATCGTTCGAGAAATGCTCGAGGAAGCCCGAGTGCATGGGATCCGATCCGCTGCCATGGGCGACGCGGAAGCTGTCGACCTTGCCGCCCAACAAATCGACCAGGTGAAAGCGCGGCTCCGACGAGGGAAGCGAGAAATCGACCACACCGATCGAATCGCGATAGCGGATCGAGGTGCCGTGGCGGGCGAGCGCGGCCTTGGCCCGCTCGAGCAATTGCGGATTGATCCCCGGCAGCGACGGAAATGCAGCAAGCGGCGGCAAGACGGGCGTCGGCGGGGCCAGCCCGTTGAGCGGAAGCCCGACCGAACTGGCAGCCGAGGAGATCATCAGACCCCCCGCCCCGATTGCCCCCATCCGCAGTAATTCCCGCCGTTCGATCATGCCTGTCCGATCTCGAAAATGAAGCGAAGTCTATATCAGTCAGAAGGTTAATCGCCGATAACGATAATCGGTCCGTTCCCGGATTGGCCGCGCAATGGGCTCGGTTCGTCGTGTCCGGCAGCAAATGGCGCGAGACGGGCGCGCCTTGAAAAGCCAACACTACGCTGGTAGGGGGCCGCAACGCCGCGACCTTGGCCGTCGCGACGAACGTCATTTTATGCTTGTGCGTTAGCCGTTTCGAATCGGCGCGTGATCAGATCGCCGGATGCGTCCGGATAGGGAGTTGAACGGCTTTTTATGCAAATCATCGTTCGCGACAATAATGTCGACCAGGCGCTGCGGGCGCTCAAGAAGAAGCTGCAGCGCGAAGGCGTCT
>JBKJNP010000153.1:0-6743 GCA_046593565.1 Sphingomicrobium sp.
CAGCATCGCCTGCTGGCCCCATGTGAGGTCGATGCCATAAGCTTGCGCGATGAACAGGGCCGCCAGCGTGAGGTAGATGTTGGTGCCGTCGAGGTTGAACGAATAGCCCGCCGGGACAACCAGCCCGACCACCGATTTGGGGCAGCCGGCATCCTCCATTTTCTCGATCAGCGCAGGGAGCGCGCTTTCGCTCGACGAGGTGCCGAGGACAAGCAGCAACTCGGCCTTCAAATACCCGATCAGGCGGAAGATCGAGAAACCCGAGGCGCGCGCGACGAGGCCGAGGATGACAATCACGAAGAACAGCGAAGTGAGGTAGAAGGTCGCCACCAGCCAGGCCAGGCTGACCACTGCGCCGAGGCCATATTTGCCGATGGTGAAGGCCATCGCCCCGAACGCGCCCAAGGGGGCGAGGATCATCACCAGTCCGACCAGCTTGAACACCACGCGCGAGACATCGTTGAGGGTGGCGAGCAATTTCTCGCCCGGCTTGCCGACCATCGTCAGCGCCACCCCGAACAGGATCGCGACGAGCAGGGTCTGGAGGATGTTGCCTGCGGTCAGCGCCGAAACCAATGTGTCGGGGATGATGTCGAGCAGGAAGCCCGACAGCGTCGTGTCATGCGCCTTGGCGGCATAATCGGCGACTTTGGTCGGGTCGGCGGCGGTGGCGGTGACCACCAGCCCGGCGCCCGGCTTGATGGTGTTGGCGACGATCATGCCGAGGATCAGCGCGAGGGTCGAGAAGGTCAGGAAATAGGCCAGCGCCTTCAGCGCCACGCGGCCGACCGCGGCGAGATCGCGCAGGCCCGCGATGCCGGTGACGATGGTCAGGAAGATCACCGGGGCGATGACCATCTTGACCAGTTTGATGAACGCGTCGCCGAGCGGTTTGAGCGCCTCGCCGGTGGCGGGATAGAAATGGCCGAGCGTAATGCCGAGCGCGATTGCGACCATCACCTGGAGATAGAGGTGGCGATACCAGGCGCGCGGGATTGCTGGCGGCGGTGTGTCAGTGGTGGCGGCCATGTGATCCCCCCTCGCTCTGCCCGACTAGAGCAAGCCCGGGCGCATCACACAAACGAAAACGGCGCCGCCCGAAGGCGACGCCGCTTCCGTCGTGACGAAAGCGTTAGAAGGACAGGCTGAGCGAGCCCGAGATGGTGCGCGGGGCACCGATCTGGACGAAGCTCGGCGCGCCGAACACGCCGGCACTGCTGACTGTCTGATTGAGCCCGCCGCCGAACCCGCCGACATAGAATTTATCGAACAAGTTATAGACGTTGAGCTGAAAGTAGGTCTGCTTGAGCCCGACGAACTTCATGTTGAAGCGCGCATCGAGGTTGACCAGCCAGTAAGCCGCGGCCTCCGACGGGTAGATTTCGTTGAAGCCGCCGGCTGCGCCCGGATCGATGTCGCCGCGGAACGTCGGCACATTCGTATCGTAAACATAACGCGGACCAGTGCGCTTGGCGGTGACGCCGAGATCGACCGGGCCGATCGAGCCCTTGGCGGAGAAGCCGTAGGTATATTTGGGCGGGCCCGATTCGGACTGGCCGGCGGTGAAGGCGCACGCCCGGAGCGCGGCCGCCACTTCCGCTGCGGTCGTGGTCGGTACCGTGTCACAGGTGGTTCCCACGGGGAAAGCAGCGAGCGAGCCGGTCTGGATGTTGTCCTTGATCTTCGACTTGTTGAGCGAGCCGAATGCGTAGAGCGTCAGGTTGCGGATCGGCTCGTACGAGACCGACCCGTCGAGGCCCCATTTGTTGACGGTTCCGAGGTTGCGATAGACGGTCTGGAGGAGCTCGGGATCGAACGCCGAGGCCGAGCGATCCTTGAAGTTGGACTTCCATACCGCGACCTGCGCCTGGACCTTCGAGCTGCGGTAGCGCAGCCCAGCATCGAAATTGTCGGTCGTCTCAGGCGCCGGCCTGGCGGCCGACGAGCTTTCCGGGAAGTAGAAGGCGTTATACAGATTGTCCGTCCCCGGAACCGACAGACCCTTGGCGTAATTGGCGAAGACGCTGAGCCGCGGCGTGATATCGAACGTGCCGCCGATGTTGGGGAGGAACTTGTTGTACTTGATCTTGCGGCGCTGCGGCGGCGCGAAGCCGGTGACCGTGATCGACCCGTTCGGATTGACGACCGCATTATAAGGGTTGGCCGCCGTATAGGCTGCGATCTGCGCTTCGTTGCCGCCGAAGCAATCGATGAAGCCAGAAGCCGAGGTGGTGAAGCAATTCTGCTCGAGATCGCGGGTGAAGAACGGCAGGCGGGCCCCCAGGTTCACGGTCAGGCGCTTGTCGAAGAAGGAGCCGATATATTCGCCCCAGCCCTGATGCAGGATGGCATAGGATTGGCGGTCGCGCTTCTGGACGATGAAGCCATTGCCGTCGGCCAGCCCGTCATTGACCGGGAACACGTCAAGCGGCTCGCCATTGCGGTCGAGGAAACCGACCTCGCCGGTCTGGCGATGGTTGGCATGATCGAGGGTATAGCCGGCGCGAACGGTGTGATTGTCGTTAACCTGGTAGCGCAGGCCAGCGATCAAGCCGTAGCGATAAGTCCGCGTTTGGCTCGGAGCGATGAGGGTGATGCCGCCAGTCGGCACATTGGTGGCCGAGGCCGTTGTGCTGCAAGCTTGCCCGGCGGTCGCACCAACGCGGCAGGTGTCGAGCACGTCGCCATCGCCATTGAGATCACGGCCAAAGTAGTAGTTGCCACCGATGAAGCCGGTGTAGTTGACGCCACCGATGTTACGGAAACCTTCGCGGCCAGTCACTGTGCCGCCGCCGTTGGCCTTCACATATTGGAAGCTCGGGTCGACCGTCAGGGTCAGCTTGTCGGTCAGCGCGAACCGCGAATTGATGCGGATGTTGCCGGTGTTCGACGGATTAAAGCGACGGTTGAACTCGGTGCCGCAGCTAGCCTGGTTCGTAGGAGCAGGTGCCGTCGTGTCGAGAACTCCGGCCTGCGGCGTGTCGGTGAAGCACGGATAGTTGATGTCATATTCGCGCTCGCCACGACCGTCGGGGAAGCGGTTGCCGCTGTTCGGGCCGACGACGCGCGGAACGGCGCTGGTCGTGCTCTGCGTGGTGTCGTTGCGCAGCGGCGAGGAGCCGAAGAAGTTGTTGCGGTTGCGGTTATAATGGCCGGCGATCGAGATGAAATTGCCGTTGCCGAGCGGCTGGTAGATCTTGGCATTATATTGCTGCTTGTCGACCACGCCGTAATTGTCGAACGGGTTGTCGTTCTTGGCGTTGCTGACCGAAACGAAGGCGGTGGTGCCCCACGGGCCAATCTCACCAGTGTCGATCATCGCGAAGATGCGGCGGTAATCAAACTTGCCGAGCGAACCGACGACGCGGCCGCCAAAGGTCTTGCCGGGGATGCGGCTGCGGTAGTTGATCGTGCCGCCGGCCGCCGATGCGGTGGGCGAATCGACGTCGGTCGAGCCGAGGCTGACGTTGACCTGCTCGATCAGCTCGGGGTCGAGCTGCTGGTTGGAATAGATGGCGTAATTGCCCGAATCGTTGAGCGGCATGCCGTCGAAGGTCAGGCTGACGCGCGAGGCATCGAAGCCGCGAACAGTCAGCGTGCCGCCCGAAGAACCGTAAGCATCATTGTTCTGGAAGCTGACGCCCGGAATGACGTTGATCGGGTCGAGGATCGTCTGGCCCGGATTCGAGCGCGCGATCATTTCCTGGGTGAGGACGGCCTTGGCCTTGGGGGTATCGGGCGACTGGACGCCGCCGACGTCTTGCGTCCGCGTTCCCGTGACGATGATCGCCTGTTCCTCGAAATCCTGGGAACCGGATGACTGGGCGAAAGCGGCGGTCGGAAAGATGACAGCCGACGTGCAGAGCAGAATGATCTTTTTCACAGGTGAGAACCCCCCAAGGGTGAGCGCATTATTGCGAGTCGCTGTGGCTGCTATAGCCGCAATGAGACGGTTGGATGACGGTCCCGAACCGGCCGTTAACAAATATTACAGAGCGTTGCCTGATTGCCACGCAAACCCCCGCGGAAGCTGATTTAAGGCAAGTTTCTCGAGCGATCAGGCGGCGGTCAACTGTCCGCCCGATCGAGTCGCCGGCCGATCGCCACGAACAGGTAGATCAGCGGCGGGACGAGGACCGCAGACAGCACCACCTTGGCGAGCATCTGGCCGGCCAGCAGATTGGCGATCGGGAAGACGCCGTAAAAGGCGATGGCGATGAACAGCAAGGTGTCGACGATCTGGCTGAGGACCGACGCGGCGCCGGCGCGAAGCCACAGCAGACTGCCGCTCTCCCGCCCCTTGAGCCAGGTGAAGATGGTGACGTTGAGCAGTTGCGAAATGCCGTAGGCGATGATCCCGGCAATCCAGATCCGCGGCGTACCCTTCATCATCAGGTCGAACGCCGACAGGCGGGCCGGGTCCATTTCGGGGGAGGCGGGGACGGCCAGGACGACGAGTGTCAGCAGCAACGAAGCGACCAGCGGCACGAAGCCGATCAGGACCAGCTTGTTGGCGGTATCGCGACCGTGCAGCTCGGCCACCGCGCTCGAGGTGATGACAAGGAGGAGGAAGGCGAAGATCCCCGCCTCGACCGCCAATGGCCCCAAGGCCACCTGCTTGTTGCCGAGCACCCCGGCGATGCACACCATGCCGCCGTAGAAGATGGCGAAAGCGAACAGGGAGGGGCGGATGGCGCCAGCGGCGGGCGCATTGGTGTCGGTGCTCATGGGGTGGGTGGCGTAACCACTTCACATTCCCCCGCAAGGGTTTTGTTGACCGGCACTTGCTCGCGCGGCTAGCGACCCCGGCGTGACCCATCCCGCCATCGATATCATCGCCATCGGCGACGCCATCGTCGACGTCATCGCCATCTGCGACGACGCCTTCATCGTGGCGCACAATCTGCCCAAGGGCGGAATGCAATTGCTCGACAGCGATTCGGCGGACCTCCTTTATGCGGCGATGGGAAATGCGCGCGAGACGAGCGGCGGATCGGCCGCCAACAGCATGGCCGGGATCGCAGCGATGGGCGGCCGGGCGGCCTTCATCGGCCAGATCGCCGACGACCAATTGGGCGACATCTTTCGCCACGACATGACCGCGCTGGGCGTACGGTTCGATACGCCGGCGCTGCCTCGCGCGGGCGCATCGCATAGCGGGGGGCCACCGACCGGGCGCTGCCTGATCCTGGTCACACCCGATGCGCAGCGGACGATGAACACTTCGCCCGGCGCGTCGCACCTGCTGCGCCCCGAGGCGCTCGACGAACAGCTTATCGCGTCAGCTGCGATCCTCTATCTGGAGGGCTATCTGTTCGGCCCCGAATTGCCCCGACAGGCGATGATGCGGGCAATCGATATCGCCCATGGCGCGGGGCGCGAGATCGCGTTCACGCTGAGCGAAAGCGTGTGCATCGCCGGGCGCAGGGAAGCATTCGGCGAGATGATCGATCGCGGCGGGGTCGATCTGCTGTTCGCCAACGAGGATGAAGTGCTGCAACTGACCGGCGCGCGGGCGTTGGGCGAGGCGCTGGCGATGCTTGCAGACAAAGTGCCGACGCTGGTGATTACGCGCGGGGCCGAGGGCGCGCTGGCGATCGACGGCGGGGAGGGGATCGAAGTCCCCGCGATCCAGGTCCGCCAGGTGGTCGATACGACCGGCGCGGGCGATCTGTTCGCCGCCGGCTTCCTTGTCGCCCGGGCGAGGGGGCATGATTTGCACCATTGCCTCCACACCGGGGCGATCGCCGCGGCGGAAATCATCTCGCACTTCGGCGCGCGGCCCGAAGCCGACCTCAAGAAGTTGATCCGGATATGAATATCAAGAGGCTCGCGGTTTATTGCGGTTCTGCCCCCGGCGCCGACCCGGCCTTCGCCGACGCGACCCGCGAACTGGGCAAGCTCATGGCTACCCGCGGAATTGACCTGGTCTATGGCGGCGGGCGCCTCGGGCTCATGGGGATCATCGCCGACACCGTGCTGGAACATGGCGGCAAGGTTTACGGAGTGATTCCCGAGGCATTGGTGGCGCATGAAGTGGCGCATCTCGGCTGCACCGAATTGTTCAAGGTCGCCGACATGCACGAGCGCAAGGCCAAGATGACCGAACTGGCCGACGCGTTCGTCGCGCTTCCGGGCGGGATCGGGACGCTGGACGAATTGTTCGAGGCGTGGACATGGAATGCGCTCGGCTATCATTCGCAGCCGTTGTGCCTGCTCAACGTGCACGGTTTCTGGAACGACCTCGCCGACTTCATGGACCATGTTTCGGCGAGCGGGTTCCTCAGCCCGGCGCGGCGCTTGCAGCTGCTCAAGGCGGAAAGCGCAGCCGAAGCGATCGACCTACTGGACGAAGCCGCGAAAACGACGGCACAAGGCGTGACCTGGTAGCGTGTTGTCAGTAGAAGAATGGGGCCTTGGGAGGGCCGGCGTTTCATGAATAGCAATTTGCTCGGCATTGCCGGGATCGCCGTCATCATCCTGATCGCCGTGGTTTTCTCCTCCAACCGCCGCGCGATCCGGCTGCGCATCGTCGGCGCGGCGTTCGCGCTGCAGGCGGTGATCGCGTTCCTCGTGCTCAGAACCACTGGCGGCCGGCAGGTGATCCAGTCGATGTCCGACGGGGTCGCGGCACTGCTCGGCTATGCCGGCAAGGGCACCGAATTCCTGTTCGGCCCGACCGCGTCCAACCCGCTGGCCAACACCTTCGCCATCGCCGCTTTGCCGGTGATCATCTTCTTCGC
>JBKJNP010000201.1:0-2772 GCA_046593565.1 Sphingomicrobium sp.
CCAATCTCGACCACGCGCGCGACAATCTCGACCTCTGGGATCGCCAGCCGAGCTACCGCGCCGCCGGCTACCCGCATCGCCGTTTCGCGCGCCGACGCTCGTCCCCCGCCACGCGGATCGCGCAGGCCGTATTTCGCCTCGTAGGTGTAATCAGCGTGCCCCGGCCGGTGCGGCGCATCGGCTGGATAGTCCCCGCTCCGCGCATCGACATTGTCGATCATCATCGCGATCGGGGTGCCAGTCGCGCGGCCCTCGTAAACCCCCGACATTATTCGCACCCGGTCCGGCTCCTGCCGCGGCGAGACCTGCTCCGATGTCCCCGGCCGCCGAAGGTCGAGCCAGCGCTGCACCCATGGTTCGTCAAGCGCCAGCCCCGGCGGGCAACCATCGACCACGCAACCGATCGCCGGCCCGTGGCTTTCGCCCCAGGTCGTAAGCCGCAATAGATGCCCAAAGCGATTGATGCTCACGCGATATTCGCCCCCAAGGCGTGCATCGACTGGACGAAGTCGGGGAAGCTGGTCGCAATCATCGCGCCATCGTCTACCGCCACCGGCCCATCGGCGGCCAGCCCCAGCGTCAGGAAGGCCATTGCAATGCGGTGATCGCTTTGGCTTAGCACAGTTCCACCCCGCGCTTTCTCCCGTCCGAAAATGCGCAGGCTGTCGCCGTCGGCGAGCGCAGTGACTCCGCACGCCACCAATCCGGCAAGGATCGCGCAGAGCCGGTCGCTCTCCTTGACCCGCAATTCGCCCAATCCCTCGATCAATGTCTCGCCATCGGCCATCGCCGCAACCACCGCGAGCGCCGGAATCTCATCGATCATCCCGGGGATTCGATGCGCTTCCACGGTGACGCCCTGAAGCGAACCATGTCCCACAGTCACATCGGCCATTATCTCGCCCGATACGATCTGCTCATTGGCCAATTCGACGGGCGCCCCCATTTCTTCCAGCACCTCGTAAAGCCCGGTGCGGGTCGGGTTGACCAGCATTCTCTCGACCGTCACCGACGACCCCGCCAAGATCGCCGCCGCGGCCAGCGCAAATGCCGCCGCAGAGGGATCAGCGCCGATTATGAGGTCGCACGCGGTCAATGTCCGCATGGAGCCAAGTTCGATTCCGCCGTCGATGATCACCACCGGACAATTAAATTGCCCAAGCATGATCTCGCTATGGTCGCGGCTTGGTATCGGCTCGACGATCCGCGCCGGCGCGGTCCCGCTCAGCGCCGCCAGCAGGATCGCCGATTTGACCTGCGCCGACGCCGGGACATTTGTGAACTCGATCCCGCCAAGCACGGCGCCCTCGACGGTCAGCGGCAGCGTCTCGCCGCCATCAATCCGCGCGCCCATGCGCTGCAACGGCGCCACCACCCGCCGCATCGGTCGCGCGCTCAAGGACGGATCGCCGACCAAGGTTGCGATCAGCCCATCCATCCCCGCAACCGCGCCAATCAGCAGCCGCGCGGTGGTGCCGCTATTGCCGCAATCGATCGGTGCGTCGGGTGATCGCCACGGCGCCCCGCGCACCCGCCATTGGCCATCGCCGAGCCGTTCGATCTCGACACCGAAGGCTTTGAGGGCTGATACCATCCGCATCACGTCATCGGCTTCGTTGAGGCCGGTGATGACGCTCGCCCCTTCGGCCATCGCCGCTAGGATCAGGGCGCGGTGCGAGCAGCTTTTGTCGCCCGGGATCACGGCATTACCCGACAAGGGATTCCCCGGCCGGGCGGTCAGCGCCGTCACGAGATCAAGCTCGCCACCATCCGCACCAATTGCTCGGCCTGCGCCGCGTTGAGCCGCGGGTCGCACAGGCTGTGGAAGTTGATGGCCATCCCCGCTGCATCGCCTGGCCCGGCATCGCCGATACATTCGGTGACATCGTCGGGGCTCATCTCCAGGTGCACCCCGGCGGGATTCACGCCTTCGGCCTTTGCGATCTCGAAAAAGGCCCGCGTCTCGGCCTCGATATCGACGAGGCGCCGGACCTTGAGGTTGTTCTCGATCCTGCTGTTGCCGTGCATCGGGTCGATCATCCACAGCAGTTCCCTGCCTTCGCGTCGCACTGCGCGTATCATATGCGGCAGGTGCGTGGATATCATTCCGTTGCCGAAACGACAGATTAGCGCGAGCTTGCCTGGCCGGTTGGCCGGATCGAGCCGGTCGAGCAGGCGGAGCAGTTGGTCAGGGCCGAGGCTTGGGCCGGCCTTGATCCCGACCAGATTTTCGATTCCCGACAGGAAATGAACATGCGCCCCGTCAACATGTCGGCTGCGGTCGCCGACCCACAGCATATGACCCGAGGTCGACCACCAGCGCCCGGCCTGGTCACGGCGGACCAGCGCTTGCTCGTACGGCAACAGCAATGCTTCGTGGCTGGCGAATATCGGCGACCCGAGCTGGCGCAGGATCGCGGCGGTCTCGACCGATTGACCATGCACCGCGAGCATCAACCGGGGATCGGGTTCGCGAGCGGCCGGGTCGAACGCGCTGCCGTTGATGGCATCGCCGCGATAGGCGGGGAGTGTCGTGGCGCCGCGCAACTCGACCGCATTGGTCCGCGGCTTGGCGAATTGCCCCGCGATCCGGCCGATGCCGATCACCGGCGGCGGCAACAGCGCGTCCAGCCGATCGAACAGGCCAGTCAGTGAGGTGACGGTCGCAACCGGATCCTGGCCAAGCGTCTCGGCGCAATCGCCGCCCTGCAGGATGAAACCGTGGCCTGTCGCGACCCGGGCGGCGGCCGCCCGCAACGCCGCGCATTCCGC